>DASQZK010000377.1:0-7538 GCA_035638735.1 Bacteroidales bacterium | reverse complement strand
CCTCGCTAAACCAGTTGGCGTGTATATATAACGGTTCCATGCCGGTAAAAACCATTTCCGGTACGCCGGGGACTATGGTTTACATACGGATCTTTGGTGACCAGGCCAAGAGCGGAACTTTTGGCATTTGTGCCACAGATCCCCTGGCACCCATTACCGGGTATTCAGGTCCGGGTGGCGTCGGCGACAGTCTGTCTAATGAGTTATGGGTGAGAGCTGACAGGGGAGTAGCCAGGGATGACGGACAACCGGCTACGGATGGTGATAATGTGAAGACATGGCACGATCAGAGTGGAAACCATGTTGACATAGTACAACCTTCGGTGATCAACCAGGCTGTTTTGGCGGCTAATTCAGTGGGAGTGATGCCTTCACTCAGCTTCGATGGTGCCGACGATAACTACATCCGGGAAATGGGTACTTTGTCGGCCCCGCTAACCGTGTTTGCCGTTAGCCGGTTTGCTAACGTCAGCAAGGATGAGAGCGTGTTGACCCTTGGCGATGCCAGCCCTGCAAGTATGACGAGCCTGAGCCGCGAAGCCGATGGCCGTTATTATTCACTTACCGGATCGAAGAGATATGGCCCGGTGATTAATGCCGATGAAAACAACATCTTCGAAATAAAACACAGCATAACATCACCCTTCCAACAGCTGCTTTTGAACGGTTCTTCGCAGACGGTTGACGATTACACGGCAACCCTTGGTACCGACGGATCACTTCATATAGGATCTTCGGGATTGATGACCGGTTATTTCGATGGCAGGCTTGCCGAGGTTATTTTTTTCAACAAAATAGTAAATAAAGCCCAGGAGATCATCCTTAACAATTACCTGGCGGCAAAATACGGTATTGATATTGGTGCGTCTGACCGATATGACTACCAGGCAACACACCAATATGATGTTGCGGGTATCGGCAGGGTAGACGATGAGAATATTCATTCAAAGGCCCAATCGGACGGCATTTTAACCATTGGAGGTCCGACCGACCTTAATGACGGTGAATTTTTACTTTTCGGACACGATGACGGCAGCATCTCGTCATGGTCTTCTGTTGAAACCCCTGCGGCCGATTCTAATGTAATGAGGCTTCCCCGTGAATGGCGGGTGGACCAGTCCGGGGGCAATGGTGTAGGACCGGTTACCCTTGGTCTCAGCACTTTGAAGTTACCACCCCTGCCCGAGGGTTTTCTGGCGTATAATCTTCTCATTGATGAAGACGGGGATTTCTCCTCGGGAGCTACTGCTTATGGCCTTGTTAAATCGGGCGATGAGTATCTTACCAATACTATAAACCTTCCCGATGGAGCATTCATTACCATCATCGTGGTAAAACCATGGGTCTCCTTTGACAATCCGGCATCTGAAGGTCCGGAGTCGCTCGACCATCCTGGCTTTCCCGTATCACTGAACTATGCCATATCGGATCCCTTTGAAGTTAGCTACCAGGTGGTTTCAGGAACTGCCACCGGAAATGGTATCGACTATTCACTTAATCCCGGGTCGATCAACTTTATTCCCGGGCAGAAAACACAGGATATCGTTCCGCTGATTATTGACGACACACTAGTTGAAATTCCTGACGAACAATTTGAAGTGGTGTTGAGAAATCCCACCGACGGTGTCCTCCTGGCCGGCGACAGCCTGCATACCTATACCATTCTTGACGATGACCTGGATATTGACATTACAGCAACCGATACGGTTACCGGGTATTGCCGGACATCATCGGCACGGCTTTATGTTTCAGCTGCGGGCCAGGGACCTTTCACCTATTCCTGGTCACCGGCCGACAGCCTGTCCGATCCGGTGAATGACACCACGGATGTATATCCTTCTGCTACCACCACCTATACAGTCACCGTAACGGATAAGAACGGGTATTCAGAACAGAAGTCAATTATGATCTATGTTAAAGATGCTCCCAACAAGCCCGTGATAACGCCTCAGGGAACGGTGGATATCTGCGCAGGCGACAGCGTAACACTGACAGCCGACAGTGCATTCTTATATGTTTGGTCCTCCGGAGAAACAACAAAAACGGTAACGGTTAAAAATGCAGGAAGTTATACTGTATACACCGTTGATGAATATGGGTGTGAGTCGGAAACGTCCGACCCGGTGAACCTTCAGCTTACCACCGTAGCCAAACCTGTGATTACGGCTTTAACCGATACGGTCGTTTGCGAAGGCGATACCGTTAAGCTGGAGAGTACAACAGCCGATTCATATATTTGGTCAACAGGGGGAAACAGTCGTCAGGTCAACCTTGTCAATTCAGGCCTGGTATCATTACACGTTGAGGACGTCAACGGCTGCGTTAGTCCTGAAAGTGATCCGGTACAGGTGACCGTTAACCCGCTGCCGGCTAAGGCGGTGATAGCACCGCCGGGACCTCTGTCGATATGTGAAGGCGATACAGTCGAGTTGACGATAACGGCCGCAGCAACCTCTTACGACTGGTCGGACGGGAGTACAGATGCCAGTCTTCGGGTGACTGCCACCGGAAACTATACCGTTGCTGTTACCGATGCAAATGGTTGCACCAGTCCTGAAAGTGATCCGGTGCAGGTAACCGTCAATCCGGTGCCTTCAAAGCCGGAGATAGATCCTGCGGGACCTGTTTCAATTTGTGAAGGCGATTCTGCACGGCTTACAGTAACAGCATCTGCTGCTTCATACCATTGGTCTGACGGAAGCACGGCTGCCAGCCTGTATGCAAAGACTGCCGGAAGCTATACCGTTGCTGTCACCGATGCGAACGGCTGCGTTAGTCCTGAAAGTGATCCGGTACAGGTGACCGTTAACCCGCTGCCTGCCAGGGCGGTGATAGCACCGTCGGGACCTCTGTCGATATGTGAAGGCGATACAGTCGAGTTGACGACAACGGCCGCAGCAACCTCTTACGACTGGTCAAACGGGAGTACCGGTGCGAGTCTTCGGGTGACTGCCACCGGGAACTATACCGTTGCTGTTACCGATGCAAATGGTTGCACCAGTCCTGAAAGTGATCCGGTGCAGGTAACCGTCAATCCGTTGCCTTCAAAGCCGGAGATAGATCCAGCCGGACCTGTTTCAATTTGCGAAGGCGATTCTGCACAACTAACCGTGACTGCACCTGCTGCTTCATACCAGTGGTCTGACGGAAGCACGGCTGCCAGCCTGTATGCCAGAACTGCCGGAAGCTATTCTGTTACCGTAACCGATGCGAATGGATGTACCAGTGCGGAAAGTGCCCCGGTTGACGTCAGTGTCAATCCGCTGCCTCCCAGGCCACAAATCGATTCGTCGGGAGTACTCGCCTTTTGCGAGGGCGGAAGTGTAGAGCTAACGGCTACCGCAGCAGCCGGTTACCTGTGGTCGAACGGTGCAACAACAGCATCGGTAACCGTTGGTGAAACGGCAACACTGACAGTACAGGTTGCCAGCGCAGCAGGCTGTTTCAGTGCGGAATCTGATCCTGTTCACGTGGTGGTATACCCGTTACCGTCAACACCTGTTATTACTCCCGCCGGGGAGGTTACCATCATCAAAGGTGATAGTATCCGTCTCAGTGCTTCATCAGCCGGCAGCTATATCTGGTCGACCGGTGAGACAAGTCAGTCTGTGAATGTGAAGGATGAAGGCTCGTACACCGTTCGTGCCATATCTGACCAGGGTTGTATGAGCCAGCCTTCCGAACCGGTATCTGTCATTGTCAATGACCGTTTGCCCAAACCAGTCATCACCCTTAGCGGCCCCACTGTTATCTGCGACGGGCAAAGCCTACAGATGACCGGTCCGCAAGCTGCATCTTACCTGTGGTCAACCGGGGCTGGCACACAAACTATTGCCGTCGATTCCCCGGGTTCGTATACCCTTGTTATTACTAACAGTGATGGTATACAGAGCTTGGAGTCGGACCCCGTAGTGGTTACCGTATACCAGAATCCTGAACCCCGGATTGAAACTGGTGACGTCAGTTGTTTTGACGGATCGGATGGTTCGGCAAGCGTTACGATTACCAACGGGCAATCACCCTATGCTTTTAACTGGTCTGACGGCAGTACCACCCAGACAATAAGTGGGCTGCCAGCCGGAGATTTGAGTGTTACCGTGACCGATACCCATGGATGTTCCGGTACGGCCACTGCATCAATCGGACAACCCGGCAAACTCACTATTTCCGGAGCAATAATCCCGGCCTCATGCCCTGAAGCTGCCGACGGTTCAATCGCTGTTAGTGCCAGTGGTGGAATCTCACCCTATGGTTTTGCCTGGAACGAGGATAACTATCCGGGAGAAGAAAAGATGAACCTTGAGCCGGGGACATACGCGGTGACAGTAACAGATGCCAACGGTTGCAGTGCTGCTGAAAGTTTTGTAGTAGGCTACGATGATGAACTTTGCCTGAGAATACCCGAGATCATCACCCCGAACAACGACGGTTTGAATGATACCTGGATGATTGAAGGCCTCGGTTTATTTCCTGATGTGGTTGTGGAAGTCTATGATCGCTGGGGTAAGAGGGTATTTTATTCGCACGGATATAATCAACCCTGGGATGGAACATGGAATGGAATAGAACTACCCATGGAATCGTACCATTTTGTTATCGATCTGAAAAATGGCAGGCAGCCGGTTATTGGAAACATTACAATTGTCAGGTAACTATGAAAATGATTGTTAGAACATATATTACATTGTTTGTGCTTATTGGGAGCATGCCTTTAAGTGCTCAGCAGACTCCTGTATTCAGCCAGTTTACCTTGAATAAATTTATCATTAACCCGGCTGTTGCCGGCGGTAATGGCATAAGTACCGTCAATCTTGTTGCACGTGAGCAATATCTGGGATTTAAGAATGCACCACGCACGTTTGCCCTTACCGCACAAACCAGGATCATGAATGATTCGTATATCTTGCGTGCGTTGAGGGTTAAGAAAGATGCGAACCAGGCTTCGAGGATTGCGAATATCGGTTTGGGCGCCAATATTTTCTCCGACCGTAACGGAATTGTCTCCAAAACAGGAATTCAGTTGACCTATGCCTATCACATTAATTTTAATAACGAATACCAGTTTTCAATGGGACTGTCGGGTTCGGCTTTTCAATACAAGCTCGACGATTCTGAAGCCTACCTGCATGATACCGGTGACCCGTTGCTATTAGGCAACAAGAAGCAGTTTTGGGTGCCCGATGCTACGTTTGGAGCCTTTTTAACCAATAATAAATTCTATGGAGGCTTCTCTCTGACAGACCTTTTTGGTTCGAGTATTAAACTTGGACAATATCCTATCAAAGATAATTTTCGAACAGCCCGGAATTACAATATCATGGGCGGCTACCGTTTTGATCTTGATGAAAGCTTCAGGCTTGAACCTTCGGTGCTGATGCGGGCTAACAAATATGAGGTTCAGACCGACATCAATACTACACTATATTACCTTGATGAATACTGGATTGGTGTATCTTACCGAACCAATAAGACCATCATCTCCATGGTTGGGATAAGTGTAGATATGTTCTATTTCGGATATGCTTACGACACCTCACTCAATTCTATCAGAAATGTAAGTTCAGGCTCTCATGAAATTATGATGGGGCTTAAATTTGGCAGTAGCAATGTCAGGCGGTTCCGTTGGATCAAGAAGGATGAGAATGACTTCGAGATGTAATCAGGCCCCCATTTCAAGCTGATTACGAACCAGGTTATAATAATGTCCTTTGAGTGCGGTCAATTCAGTGTGAGTGCCTTTTTCCACAATTTTCCCGTCATCGAGAACAACGATCTGATTGGCGTTCATGACGGTACTCAGCCGGTGAGCGACGATCACTACAGTTTTACCCGTATAAAATTCTTCGAGGTTCTCCATGATCTTTTTCTCATTGTTTGCATCGAGGGAGCTTGTCCCCTCGTCAATAAACAGGAAGTCGGGGTCTTTATAGACGGCCCGTGCAATGAGAACCCGTTGTTTTTCGCCACCGCTTAACATGTGACCTTCCTGGCCAATTTTGGTATTATAACCCAGTGGCAGTCTCTCGATGAAATCACTGATATTGGCTACGCGTGCTGATTTGACCATACGTGCGGCATCGAATTCATCGGCTCCGAGAGTGATGTTCCTGGCTATGGTATCGGAAAAGACATATCCGTTCTGGAGCACAACACCGCATCTTTTTCTCCACCGTGAATGACTGAGAGTGCGAATGCTCTGATCCCCAATACGGATATCGCCTTCGGTAGGTCTGTAGTATCCAAGCAGGAGTTTTACCAGGGTGGTTTTTCCACTTCCGCTTACACCCACTATCGCCGTGACGCTGTTTTCAGGTATCTCCAGGTCGAGGTTTCTCAATACGTATGTAGAATAAGGACCTTCGTAGCGGAAAGAAAGGTCTTTGATCAGGATACTTTTGCCGGACGGGGGCAGATCAAGGTGCACGGATTCTTCTTCTTCATCCTTATTGTCGTGTATTTCGCCTAATCGTTCAAGGCTGATTTTTGCATCCTGTGCGTTTTTCATAAACCGGACCATGCGCTCAATAGGACTGTTTAACTGGCCCAGGATATAAGAAACGGCCAGCATCATACCAAGGGTCATTTGCCCTTTTACAACGGCGGTGGCGGCCAGGAATGTGATCAGGATATTTTTTACCTCGTTGATAAAAACCGCACCGGCACGCTGATATTGGTCGAGCGACAGGTTACGGATGTTCACCTTAAAGAGAGAAGCCTGGACTTCTTCCCATTCCCACCGTTTTTCTTTGTCGGCATTGTTGATCTTGATCTCTTCAATACCGTTAATAATCTGGATCAGTTTACTTTGGTTCTCTGACTGAAGGCTGAATTGACGAAAATTCAGTTCCCTTCTCTTCTTCATAAACACATACACCCAGATAAAATAAAGAAAGGAGCCAACGAGGAATATGAGCAGTATTTTGAGACTGTATATTCCCAGTACGATACCGAAAACGACAATGCTGACCATCGAAAACAGGATGTCGAGTGAAGAATTGGTGAGAAAATTTTCGATCCGCCGGTGGTCGGAGATACGCTGAAGCAGGTCACCCACGAGTTTGGTGTCGAAAAAGCTCAGGGGCAATTTCATCAGTTTGATGAGAAAATCGGATATGAGCGAGACATTTACCCTTGTACTAAGGTGCAGTAATATCCAGCCACGGATAAATTCTACAGACTGCCTGCTAATGATTACCACCAGCTGGGCGAGGAGAACAAGGTAAATGAAGGCGATGTCCTGGTTGTTAATACCATAGTCGACGATGGCCTGGGTGAGGAAGGGGAAAATAAGCTGCAGAATACTGGCCAATAATATACCAATAACCAGCTGAATGATGAAGTTCTTGTATGGCTTCAGGTAAGAAAAGAGAAAATTGAAATGAGTCTTGTTGATTTTCTCACCCGGTTGGGCATAGAAATCCGGTGTTGGTTCCAGAAGCAGAGCCAGTCCTTTCTGTTCACCTTCTTTCCTGTCGCTTATCCATCCTTTGATGAATTCTGACTTGTTGTACTTTATAAGGCCGAACGCAGGATCGGCA
>DASQZK010000376.1:0-10565 GCA_035638735.1 Bacteroidales bacterium | reverse complement strand
AACGTAATATCCGCATCATCCTCGACTTTGTAGTCGGACATACGTCCATTGAACATCCTTGGTTCAAAGCCTCATGCGCCAATGAACCGGTGTACAGGAACTGGTACATCTGGACTGACGGCACCTGGGCCGATGCCGGATCTTATGGCGACAAGATGATCCAGGGCTACTGCCAGCGCGATGGTAAGTTCATGATAAATTTCTTCTGGTGCCAGCCTAAGCTGAACTACGGGTTTAAAAAAGAAGATATTAAATACGACTGGCAATTACCTGAAGATCACCCCGATGTGGTGGCATTGAAGGAGGAAATGAAGAACGTGATGGTATACTGGTTGGATATGGGAGCCGACGGTTTCAGGGTCGACATGGCCGGTTCTGCCGGCGATGCTATCTGGCACGACGTCCGCACCATGCTGAACGAGAAGTACCCCGATGCCTTCCTCATCTCGGAATGGGGTGTCCCGGTTACGGCAATCAAAGCCGGCTTCCACGCCGATTTCATGCACTGGTTTGAGAGTTACGATGATCTGTTTCATAAGAAATGGTTCGATAAATCGGGATACAGTTATTTCGACAGCGCCGGGAAAGGTGACATAACCCACTTCCTGCGCATCTTTTTCAGCCAGTACGACCAGCTGAAAGACCGCGGCTATATTTCTGTCCCGGTCGACAACCACGATATGGTAAGGGTTAGAAATGAAAGACGTGATGACAGGGATCTTGAAATCATTTATGCCTTCCAGATGACGTTCCCAAACCTGCCATTTCTCTATTATGGTGATGAAATCGGTATGCGTCAGCTTGATCTAGAAGATCTGCCGGCCGTGGAAGGAGCCTACGGAAGCAGGGCAGGAAACCGTACCCCCATGCAATGGAATGATTCCAAAAACTATGGTTTCTCCACTGCTCCTGCCGGTGACATTTACCTGCCCCAGGATCATTCACCCGACGCCCCTACTGTTGAGAACCAGGAGAATAACCCCCATTCACTTTTACATGCCACCAGGAAACTGGTCAACCTGCATAAAACAGAACCAGCCCTGGCTGCTTATGCCGATATTACAATCCTGTACGCCAAAAAAGATGCCTATCCCCTTATCTATTCACGGCAGTGGCAGAACGACAGGATTCTCGTTGTCCTTAACCCGGCAGAACGTGAAGAAAGCGTTAAAATACCTGTCGACAGCAATCGTAAAAAACTAAAACTGCTAATGGGTTCAGGAGTTGATCTCACTATTGAAAAAGGCTATACCGACGTGCATGTCGAAGGAAGATCGTATGGAATATTCCGCTATTAACGACCAGACGTTTTACAGAAAATGAGCATGGCTTAAACGTCATTAAAATTTTTCGTTATTTTCAAGTTGAAAACGGCCGACCTTCCATACCCTGAATACTCTCTCACCTTCGCGGGGAGACTTGCTCCACCATTGAAGCCTTAGGCGGCATGTGGCCTGCATGCGCAGAAAGGAGACGTTAGATCATAGTTTTTCACTGGTGTCCGGTTAAAATTTAACATTGTTGAGAAACGTCTGTTACCAGCAGTGTTATAGAGAATCCTGACATGCCATACCTTACTTGTGAACGTTGATAAAATATCAGGATGGTGTTTGATACTCCATTCTACGCTTTTTTCCTGAACCGGTGGCTCGAATTTATGTTCTCGGCGAAACGGACAATTTCCTCATCCACAATGTTTGATACGGATTCATTTATGCCTTTAACCTTTCGGACAATAGCCCGCTGAAAAAAATTCATCCTGTCAAAATCGAACTCCCCACCAAAAATACCCCTGGCAACAGCCCTTTCTCTTAACTCTTCAGGAAAGGAATTATTGAATTGATCCTCAGCCTTTTTCCCTTCCTCCATGCAGCACACGAACAAACCTAATCTTTTATTCTTCAGTTTTTCCACATTCGAAGTGAGGAAATTCCGCACACGCGATTGCATGGTTCCCGCATGAATAGATCCGCCAATGATCACAGTATTGTAATTGTTCACGTTTATCCTTCCGATTCTTCTAAGACGTATGATTTCCGGTTTTACCGCGAGCAGTCCGTGCAATCGGACCGCACATTTTTCAGTGCACCCGTGGGTGGATTCGTAGACGAGGAGGGTTTTCATGGCAGTCGTTTTTGAGGTGCTATTAAATGTATTAAATCCACCTGAATCAGGGCCCCTTTTTCAAAAGAATCTTTAGTCATTTTGTGTATTTTTTTTTAAACGTTGGTTTGGCCCAGCCACCTGGCTGATTTTGTTAAAACATTTTTAAAAACAAAAAGACACATCTTGCTGAAGTTAAAACACATATAAAACAACCGCAACACAACCCAACCTCAGTGAATATGAAAAACCCATTAAGACGCGATGAAAAACAAGGTGGATTTGTATGCTGAATTGAAGGAAAACTGGTGATTTTTGTATGTCCACTCCCCTTTTCACTACTAACAGGAACGAATAGACGGCGGAGTTTACCAGCGTTTTAAAAAAACAGAGCCGGTAAGAAGGCATTTTCCTTTTCACAAAAACAAACAAAATGTGTTTCTGAGTGCTTATCTAAACAAATACTTAACGTAAAAAATCCAGCAAAATGAATCTTAACATCGCGAATCAGAAATTCCTGGTAGGAGGTGCCTCGAGTGGCTTTGGCAGGGCAGTGACAGAGGCATTGGTATCGGAAGGTGCCAGGGTAACTGCCGTGGCAAGGAACAGGACACAACTGGAAGCTCTGCAGCAGCTCTCTCCCGGCCATATTGAAATTTTCCCCGGCGATATCACGCGTCCTGAAACGCTTGATGAACTCTTCAATATTCCAGGGAACCGGGAATTTCATGGTGCACTAATCAATGGAGGAGGCCCGCCCGCAATGCATTTTGTTGAGACCAAACTTATCGACTGGGATGAAGCTTACCGGCAACTGGTAAGATGGAAGGTCGACATTACCCAGCGCCTGGCTGCCTTCATGTCGGTAAGTCAGTATGGCCGCCTTCTGTTTCTTGAAAGCGTCGCCGTCAAGCAACCCATTGCCAACCTTGTGCTGAGCAACTCCCTGAGAATGGCTGTGGTAGGTTTTGTTGAAACATTTTCGCATGAAATAGCCAACCAGGGCATAACAATGAATATTATAGCGCCCGGTTATCATGAAACGCCGGCACTGTTAAGGCTTTACAAAAAGAAAAGTGAAATGGAGGGGATGACTGAAGAAGAAGCCAAACAGGCTTTTATCAGGAATGTGCCAGTCGGCTCACTGGGTAACCCCAATAATTTTGCTTCGCTTGCAGCCTGGTTATTATCACCACAGTCGGGATATATCACCGGACAGACCATTTCCGTTGACGGCGGCGTTGTAAAGGGCGTCTTCGGCTAAAAAAAGCCCGTAACCCACTCTCCTGGTTACCGGGCGATACCGGATGGAAAATCAATTACGGGCTTATACCTGTAACAACCCAAGTACAGGTAAGTCGTTTAAAGAACATCTACGAATACGCCAACGGCCAGGAGAAGATCGACACCCAGTACAGTCATTACATTGTTTGCGAGTGCAGCAACAATCCTTGATTGGTCTTTTTCGAAACGTATAGCAGTGATACTTGCTTTAACAGCAAGGGGAAGGGGCATGAGCCCCAGGTATAACCAGTATGAACCTATACCCGCAATAGGAACTAAAATAATAATAGCAAAAACGGCAACCATGCCACCTGCATATATCCAGCCAGCCTTCCTGATCCCGAGACCGATAACCAGGTGTCTCCGGCCGCCGGCCGCATCGGCTTCAACGTCGGGAAACTGGTTGATAAGAAGAAGAAGGGCCGTTAAAATACCCGGAGGTATACTCAGCCAGATGGCTTCGACTGGAAGGATATGCGCCAGGGATTGACCGGGTTCGGCCCGGAGTGAAATATAAGTTCCCAGCACGACTAGCGTACCAAGTGTAAGTCCGGCGAAAAGTTCACCCAGCATATATTTTGAAAGAAAATCGGTATAAAACAAGATGCTGAATGAACCGAGCAGGGCAAAAACCAGGATGATCCAGTGTGACACCAGGCTGAAATAAATGCCGACAGACAATGATAAAATAAGCGTTATAATGGCAACACGTAAGACTGCCCCGGGTGAATTTTTACCGGCTACCATCATACCGCTGCCACCACTGAAAGCTGTTCGCCTGGTTTTAAAGTCAATTTTGGTATGGTAATCGGAATATTCATTAAACAGGTTAACCGAAATATGTGCAGAAATAACACCGGCCATGATCAGAAGGACCTGAAAAAGGCTCATATTAACCCGTTGTCCCGGGTATTTAACACTCAATGCTGCACCAAGCAATACCAGGAACACCGATAGTACCAGGAAATTCGCCCTGATCTGAACCATCCATGTCTTTAAACCGGCCATCTATATCTGTTGCTATCTGAATTATCTTAGGAAAAACAATTCAGCCGGCGTAAGGTTTTACCGGCATGTTAATCGGAATGTTTTGTTCTGAAACTCGAATTTTTAAATACAGGCATTATCTCGAAACCTTCCGATTTCATGATATCGGCCGCAATATGATAGTCCCTGGTAAATCCCAGCAGGAAGCCTCCTCCTCCCGATCCGCAGAGTTTAAGACTGAATTCACCCGTCTCAAGACCCCTGTTCCATATTGAGACAAATCCATCCGGGATCATTTCCCTGAAGATACTCAATTGCAATGCGGACATTTTACCGAGATTCTCAAAAAAGTTGATCATATTCCCCCCGGTAATCTGGTCAATACAGATATCATTCAAGGGAATGGCTTCCTCAATAATCCGCCTTTTATAGCCTGCGTCAAGGGTTTTTTTCATGAATATTTCAACCAGGGGGCCGGTAGTGCTGGGATAGCCCGAATTAATCAGGAATATGGCCCCGTCACCGTTATTCTCATGATGAGGGACCGATACCCTTTTAATATTATCGTTATTACTGAACAATAAAGGTTCGCCTATATAACAGTTCAGGGGGTCCATTCCGGAACTCGTTCCGTGATAGTAAGATTCCATCAGGGAGAATATATACTTAAGTTTTTTCAGGGCACCGGCTTCACCTGCCATGATCCTGTTTCGGCTATACCGTTCATACAAGGCGGCAACCAGTGCGCCTGAAGAGCCTACACCGTATCCTTTGGGAATGTTTGATTCAAAATACAGGCCTTCATTCACGTCATTACGAAAAGCTTCCAGGTCAATGGCCGCAGCATCGCATAACGAGCGATTTTCGTTCAGGTAGTCCAGATAGGACACCAGTTCGTTGTTCGAGAGCACCGCCATGTCGTACCTGGTGTATTTATCTTCACCGATATAACTTATGTGCCCGTTAAAAAAAGAGTATGGGATTGTAAGAGCTTTTGAATCGAAAATAACGGTGAATTCACCGAATAACAGGATTTTAGCACTAAAAACGGAATGTTCTGGTCTCATTGGTTATTAATTTGATTTTCAGACGGACCGGTACCCAACCTGTCCGTGATGAATACTTCATTTTCACAAAATTTCATCAGTTCCCTTTTAATAAATAGTTCCGTTTCGTGCTTGTCTTTATCATGATAGAGCAGGTGAATATTTGGTCCTGCATCTAAAGTAAAAGCAATAAATTGTCCCGATTGTTCACGGTAGTCGCGAACTTTACCAATTATTTCCAGTGTTCCGGTTTCCAGGAGTAAATATCCGGGATCCGAACTCATCATCATGGCATGAAGGGTCAGGGCTTCATTCTCCACGATGCGTATAAATTTTTCACTATCTCCTTCGACAAGGACTTTTAGCAAGGCTTTTGCGTTCTCACGGGCCTGTTCATATCTCGATCCTGCAAAAGGATGCTGCTCCATGAGAGCGTGTCCGGCCGAGCTGCTTACTTTCTTCCTTCCACTGTTAACGATGAGTATCGAATCATTCATACCTGAAAAGAAAGGATGGACACCTTCAAGCTCCAGGGCGTGTTCATCTGACGAATGGCTGTAACCGCCGGTCTTACCCCATAGTACATAACCCGGATAAACAGAGCGGGAAGCGCTGCCGGAGCCAAGCCTGGCCAGACGGGAGGCCTGTCGTTTAAAATCCTCTTCAGACAGCGTTTCCTCTTTCAATTCATGTTCAATACTGAGCAGGCACAACGACAGGGCGGCCATGGCACTTGCCGAACTGGCAATGCCGGAAGAATGGGGGAAGCTGTTCTGACTGTCTATTTGCAGTTCCAGATTATCGATAACAGGCATCAATGGTCTTATCCGGTCAAAATAGAGTGCCAGCTTATCCTCAAAAGAAGGTTCCCGTTTCCCTTCAAAAAAGAATGTCTGCTTTAGTCTTCCTTTGTTATGCGTCGAATAGTGCACGGTTGTCTTTGTTACCGACTTCTCCAGTGTCATGCTGATGCTGGGGTTCATGGGTAACTGCCCCTCTTTTTTGCCCCAATATTTTACAAGCGCAATGTTGGAAGGAGCTGTCCAGCTTATACGTGAACCGGTTCCGGCCGAAGCGTCTTTATGTACCATACCTGTTACTTTCATTCAGTTCAGAACCTTTATCATGCCACAAGACAATGTCATCATACCTGAACCATGTTTTCAGGTCTTTTTTTCTGAGATAAGTTACCATATATTCGACGGGTAAATCTGTGGCCATGAGAAGAAAGTCGCCACCCCAGGCTCCCAGTGATTTTACAACACCTTTAAAATCTTTGAATTCGGTTTTTCCAACCGGTTTTTTACCAATGACACCGGAGATAATGGCCTCGTGATCTTCCAGGAAACCTGTAAATTGAGAAAAATCTTTAGATACAGCCATCTTGCGGGTAATATCCGTGATCTGCCCGACAGCATCGGCACCGGTATTCTGAAGTCCGTTGAAGCGGCTTACTTCCCGCGACGAATCAACTTTCCGGCCAGTATAAACAAAAAACAATTTATCTCTGAATGCGGGAGAAAAACCGGCCCTGCTGACGTGTGGATGGTGATCATGAACACTATAAATAACAGGGAAATCGGAGCCGGCAGCAGCAATATCGTAACCTGAGCCGTCTGAAACGAGAAAGTGAAGTTCATACGGGCTGACACCGGCCCACACCGCCAGGTTATACATCAGGGAAGAACTGCTGCCAAATCCCCAGTTTACATTAAATTCGAGCTCATTTTCAACCACGTACGCTACCGTGCCGGTAAGAAAGCCGGGGTTAAGTTTCCTGGCCGCCAGCAGCAATTCCCTGACATACTGTGCCGTTGGAAAGTCATTCGTATTAGCGATGGCAAAATCGGGAATGCTAAAACGGGCCTCGAACCAGAAACATCCGTTTATGGTCGTCTTCCACGAGAGTGAAGGTATCCCGCCAGTCCTGGCAATGCTCATTTTCTGACCCTTTTTCAGAGGCAGGGTAAGTGATTCCGCACCACTCAGCACCAGGTATTCACCACTGATCATGAGCTTACCGTTCGACCGGATGACCGTTTTCTTCTCGTCCTGGGGGTTCATGTGCGGCTCCTGTTTTTCTCGATATAATTTTTTACATCACTGTAAGAAACTGTCTTTTCCCTGAAATGTTCAAGGACCATCTTTTTTTCATGTTCATCTGCTTCAAGCATAGCCAGGATATTGTCCAGATGCATTTTCATGTGGCCCGACTGGATGCCATTCGTTACCAGGGCTTTGATGGCCGAGAAATGATTGGCTAAACCGGCAGCTGCAGCCATCATCATCAGGTTGGCTGCTCCGGGGTTGCCGAGTATATCAAAAGACCAGCGCGCCATCGGATGCAGGCGAGTCAGTCCGCCAACACTGCCTATAGACAACGGTAAAATCAGTCCGAAAATGAAATGGCTGCTGTCGTGATGAACATACGACAAGCCCCGGTACTTGCCGTCTCTTGCGGCCCATGCATGTCCATTGGCTTCTACGGCCCTGAAGTCATTTGCGGTGGCCAGCATGAACGCATCTATGCCGTTGAATATGCCCTTATTATGTGTCACCGCGCGGTACGGGTCGATAAGAGCAATATCCACTGCTTTCCTGAATTTGGTGGCAAAGGCATTTCCGTCGGTAATACCACCTTCACCAGCCAGCTTTTCCGGTTCACATTCAACATAGACTTCAACAAGGCTCTCTGGTGTGTAATTGGAAAGGATGGCCATGATAACTTCATAATCGCAACCACGACCGGGGTATCGCTGTTCCAGGAAGCCCTGCGTGAGCCGGCCTGCCTCTTCCATACAAGAGTTGATAAAATTTGCTCCCATGGAATCACCAGTCTGAAAAAAGATTCGTAACTGGAAATAATCTTCCAGTTCGCCTGTCATATCCAGCAACTCCATACCGGTGATGCCACCTCCACGCTTTTCCATACGTGCCGTGAGATGGTGAAGATTATCTCTAAGGTAACTCTCCAGTTCCGGCATCACCTGGAAAAGTGAGGCTGCATTCCCTTTCCATGAAAAATGAAGTTGCCCCGTTTTCTGCATTCCCAGTACCCTGGCTTTGAAACCTCCCCTGGCCGACCAGAATTTTGCGCCCGACGAGGCGGCAGCCACAACAGAACTTTCCTCGGTTACCATCGGCAAGTGAAAGAGTGTCCCGTTAATTAAAAAGTTTGGCGCCAGGCTGTAAGGCATCGGATATAATGAGATGGTGTTCTCCGATATTTCCTCCAGCCGTTTTTCCCTTTCATTATCGGGATGCACCAGATCGCGCACATCTTTTAAAAAGGAAGATCGGTCGGTAACCCAGCCGGCGGCCAGGTTAACTTTTTCTGCTCTGCTTAATTTCGAAAAGCCCTGTATGATCTCTTTCATTCTTCTTCCCTTATTTTAAGATAAGCATAGGCCATCTCCAGGCCTTTCACCTGTTGAATAACATATTCGCGCAATTGGTCGTAACTCTCCCTGGCATACTTTAAAAATCCGGATGCCTGTCCGTAAACAGCAGGAATGACAGATTTTCCGGTAAGGTAATACCCGTCGAGAAAGGTCCTTATCCCCCCTGAAATGACCAGGTGTTGTGTTCTCACATGCCCTTCTTCCTTGATCCGGTTGGCCATCATGGTCATTTGGGTGGCATCATGGCCAACCCGGGTAAGGGGTTCGAACAACGACGTGTTGGTACCGGGATGTCTCATCAGTTCAAGCCTGGCAAAATTAGTTCCGCCAAAAGCACCAAATTCAACAGCTAACAACGGTAATTCAAGCAATGCTTTCAGACTTTCATATCCCATACCCTGGCCTACTTCTTTTACCATAAGCGGGTAAGAGATCCTGTCCAGTAAATCCTTAACAGTGTCGTAAGGTGATCGTTTCAACCTGTCGCCTTCCGTCTGGAACCATTCCTGCAAAGGATTCACATGAATGATCAGCCCATCGGCCTGCAAGCGGTCAAGCAGCCGGTCTATCTTTCCCGTTTCCTGCCTGTCGATAAGTTCTTCAACCTGGGCTATGCCGAGGTTGGCAAAAAAGGGCATATCACCAATCTCTTCACGCATATCAAAGTCGGGCAGATAGCGATTGTCATCAAGAATGGCGCGGCAGGATCCCAGGCCCATTCCCATGCCAAATTCGCGGCAGGCGCGGGCCAGGTTACGGTTTATCGTGCCTGCCAGTTCGGTGCCTCCTGTCATACTCGACACCCACAGGGGTACACGCAACAACTTGTCACCAAAGGGGAATGTCTGTGCTAAACCCTCCGGATGCGGGCTCAGCATCGGTTCATAATAGAAACGCCTGTCGATTAGTTCCTTGCCGGTCTGCGAATCGAAAGCCAGTTCAATGTGATCTTTTTTTCTGTCCTCCATAGTCAATACCTTATAAACCCAGATGCCTGGATAATACCAAACGTAAAATTTCAGAAGTCCCTTCCCCAATCTGCAACAACCGCTGATCGCGGTAAAAACGCTCAACAGGGCTGGATTTAAACAAGCCGGCTCCCCCGAAAACCTGGATAGCCTCGTCGGCCACCTCACGTGCGATCTCCGAGCAATATAACTTGGCCATAGCCGCTTCACGTGAAAAATTTTTACCCTGGTCTTTCATCCAACAGGCTTTATACAACAAGTTCCTGGCCAGCTCAATTTTCATGTCCATATCGGCAATCTTAAAAGCAATAGCCTGGTTTTTTCCAATGGCTCTGCCGAACTGCTCGCGTTTTTTGGCATATTCGAGTGCATGTTCAAAAGCCCCCCGGGCCAGGCCCAGCCCCATGGCAGCAATCGACAAGCGCCCACCGTCAAGGGTTTCAAACATGTAGTGTGGGCCTTTACCTTTTTCTCCGAGAAGGTTGGAAACAGGAACCCGTACGTTTTCAAATGTCAGTCTGGCTGTATCGGCAGCCCGCCACATCATCTTTCCGGTCATCTTTTCAACGGAATAGCCATCCCTTTCCCTCTCGACGAGAATGGTTGACAGCTCCTTTTTTCCCCCGTCCTCACCGGTGACAACCTGTAGTGTGATTCCGGCACACATAGGCGTCGAACCACTCGTAATGTACTGCTTGGACCCATTGATCACCCATTCATTCCCTTCCTTCACGGCCATGGTCCCGGTGCCCCGCGCATCCGACCCGGCGGTTTTC
>DASQZK010000375.1:0-5675 GCA_035638735.1 Bacteroidales bacterium | reverse complement strand
AAGGTGGTGGGTGATAAGCGCATTGGAGACCGTATATTTTTCCAGGGGGGCGTTACCAATAACAGGTCGGTGGTGGCTGCCTTTGAAGCTATTACCGGCAAAGCCATGATCATCCCGCCGCATTTCGACGTTACCGGCGCTATCGGGGCTGCCATCCTTGCCCGCAATACCATGCAGGAAGGACAGGAAACACGGTTCAGAGGCTTTCATGTGAGCAGTGCCGGGTACAAGGTCGATAATTTTACCTGCAGGGAATGTACGAATGAATGTGAGATACAGAGGGTGAGGGTTGAAGGGCAGAAAAAAGCCCTCTACTACGGGGGGCGGTGTGAGAAGTACGAAAAAGAGGAACGTAAGGGACAGGGTAAAGACATCCCGAACTATTTCGAGGAACGGCTTTCTTTCCTTATGGACGACTACAGGGAGGAGGCTGTGGATGACCGCCCTACTATTGGCATACCGCGTTCGTTGATGCTTTTCTACCAGGAATTCCCCTTCTGGAATGCCTTTTTTTCCGAGCTGGGCTTCAGGGTCATTGTGTCGGCTCCGTCGGACCAGAAACTGGTTAAGCATTCCATTGAAGTGATGGTTTCCGAGACATGTCTTCCTGTTGAACTGGCCCATGGCCATGTCCTGGACCTTATTCATAAGAAGGCCGATTATATCTTCGTACCTTTTATTGTAAATGCAAAGGCAGGAAAGGATAATCCCACCAATAATCCGAACTGCCCGTGGATACAGACCTACCCGTTTATGGTGAGGGCCGCATTTAAGGATGAAGCCATACGTGAAAAACTGCTGATCCCTTCCCTTCATTTCCGCTTTGGGAACCGGGTCATTGGTGAAGAACTGGGCCGTTTTATGTCGGAAAGGTTCCGTATTTCCAGGTCCCGCACGTTGAAAGCATTAAAGAAAGCACGGGCCAGGCAGGAAGCCTTCGAAGCAAGGGTCAGAGAACGAGGACGCGACGTATTATCGTCATTGCCGGAGGATAAAAGGGCGGTGGTACTGCTGGGAAGGCCTTATAATACCTCGGATCCTTACCTGAACCTTCGGCTGGTAGAGAAGTTGATCAGTAAAAATACCATCCCTATCCCGCTGGATTATCTACCACTGGAAGAGGAAAATATTTTTGAAGATTACCACATGATGTACTGGCCCAATGGACAGAGGATCCTGGCTGGGACAAGGATTATTGCCAAAACCAGGCAGCTGTGTGCCGTTTATACAGGCAATTTCCGATGTGGTCCCGATTCGTTCATCGCACATTTTGTAAGGGAGGAGATGGGTAACAAACCATGGCTGCACCTGGAGGTCGATGAACATAGTGCCGATGCAGGGCTGATAACCCGTGTTGAAGCATTTCTCGACAGCCTGGAAGGGTATAATCGTGTTACCATGGAACCGCTGACAAAAGAAAGGTCCGTTCCAAAATCTGTTTCAAAGCTTGAGGGTCGAAGGCTCTATTTTCCTTATGCCCGCGATACCGTGCATGCCCTGGCGGCGGCCGCCAGGCACTGCGGCGTCGATTCGGAAGTGCTGCCAATGGCCGGCCCCGAAGACGTCCGGCTTGCCCGCAAATATACCAACGGACAGGAATGCTTCCCGCTTATTTGTACTACGGGCAGCTTTATTAAAAAAATACTGGAACCGGGAGCCGACCAATCGAAGATCGCCTTTTTTATGCCCGATCATAACGGCCCCTGCCGTTTTGGCGAATATAACAAGCTTCACCGGATACTTTTCGACAGGCTCGGCTTTTCAAAGGTGGAAATTATAACCCCCAGCAACGACAATTCCTATGCGGAACTGGTGCCGGGGAAAGCCGGAAAATTCAGGTTAAATGCATGGAAAGGGATTGTGGCTATTGATATACTGAAGAAACTGCTGCAGGAACGAAAGCCCTATGAGATGATCCATGGCATGACACGCCAGGTCTACGATTTTTGGCTTAACGAAGTAATCCTTTCTGTTGCTGCCGGCTCGAAAAAACTGGCAGAGACCATTGAGGCTGCCGGCCAGGCTTTCTCTCAGATTCCTTTAAAGAATGGTAAACGCAAACCGTTGATTGCCATCCTGGGTGAGACCTTTATGCGCGATAACCCTTACTGCAGCGGCTTTATTGTTGATAAACTGGAAGCCCTGGGCGCCGAAACCATCATGGGCCCTTTCAGTGAATGGCCCGTTTACTCAACATACCGCTACAAGCGCGACAGCCTTTGGAAAAGAGATCCTGGCGGACTGATAGGTGCAGCCTTGCAAAAAGCCGGACAGCGTTATACCTCGGCAGCATTATGGAAGAATGTGCTTCATCTTGTCGATGCAGGCACCGAAGTGGAACTCGAAGAGATGTTTAAACACAGTGAACCATATATCCATAAAGACTACGACGGAGATCCTGTAATAGCCATTGGTTCTGCTTCAAAACTGGCGGAGGCGGGAGTAGACGGAATCGTGTATATTCTTCCTTTCACATGCATGCCCGGTACCCTTGTCGCCTCACTCAGTACCGATATCAGGAACGATCATTTTGGTATTCCCTGGGAGAATGTGGCTTTCGACGGACAGGAGGATGCCAGCCTTGATATCCGTTTGCAGGCTTTTATGCACCAGGCCGGTGAGTATGCGAAGAATCGAGAACAAAGGGCACGTCAGCTAAAATGAGACATGAAAAATTCAATACCAGCGTGCCGATGTCCGAGTGTTACCCTTCCAGTGCAGTTTATCGCGTAGGTCTGAAATATTGAAGCTGGCTGAACAGGCTCATCAACACGTTACTGTCGAGATAATGTCCGCCCGGGTATTCGGCATATATGTGCTTAAAACCAAGGTCAACAAGTCGTTGATGAAAGGCATAATTCGTTTTGTAAAGGAAATCATCACGGCCGATTTCCATCACAATTGCCACATCTTTCCTGTCGCGGATATGATTCACCAGGTTAAAACAACTGTTGAGATGGTAATTTTCGCCATGTGTCCAATAATCGCCAAGCAGATCATTGAGCTTCCCGTTATTATCCCAGTCGAGATCCTCGATGGCGGTGGCCAGGTTGAGAACACCCGACCGTTCAAGTGCGACGGAAAATACGTCGGGATAACGGCATAATAAACTCACGGCCCCGTAGCCGCCCATGCTGAAACCGGCCAGGATACGACCATCGCGATCGGGCTGCGTCCTGTAGTGATCATCGATGAAGGCAGGGATCTCCTCTCCCACGTACGTGGCATACATGTTTCCGGGTTTAACCGGGGAGTTCATGTAATAACTGTTGCCAACGATTGGAGTGACAATAATGACATGAAACATATCGGCCATTTCTTTTATTTTGAGACCGGGGTGATAAAGCGTGCGAAGTCCCTTTTCCGTCAATGGCTGATCATTGGTGCCGTGAAGAAAATAAATGACCGGATACTGTTCCCTGTTCTTTTGATAGTGGGCCGGTAAGAATACCAATACAGGCAGATCGCGGTTCATGGCATTACTGTGAATAACTTCGAGTTTGCCATAGCCGGGATCTGTTTCAACCTTATCTTTTTTTTCTTGTGCCAACGCTATGTTGATCGATCCAAATACAAAAAGCAGTACGAATAGAAAAGCAGATATGGTTTTCATGGGTTGGGTTTTTGATTAGCGGGGAATCCAAAGGTATCACTTCTTTTCGTTTTTTATGATTACAAAAATGTATAAATATTACACATATATTGGGTATTATTTACACAAGTCGTTTTTGTCTTATCATAAAAGTCCCAGGAGATAATCCCTAAAATCCTGATATTTTGCGGATACCGGCACTGATTTTTTTTGTAGTTTCTCGAATTTTCTGAGCCGCTCCGGCATTACAGGTTCTTTACCTGTTGCTTCGGTTACCGTTTCTGTAAATTTAGAAGGATGTGCTGTCTCGAGGAAAACGATATTAGCTTCCGGGTGATCTTTGAGATAAGCTTCGGCCGCCATATAGCCAGTTGCACCGTGGGGGTCGAGGAGGTAACCGGTATCGTTAAGGACCCGACTTATGGCTTGCTTAATCTCCTTGTCGGTGTATGAATACCCGGTGATGGAATGGGCGATATCATGGTGTGAGTGGTTGAACAGGTCCAGGATACGTGCAAAATTAGAAGGGTTACCGACATCCATGGCATTAGCAACGGTGGCAACGGAAGGCCGTGGGGTAAACGACCCCGTTTTGAGATATTCGGGAACGATATCGTTTACGTTTGTAGCGGCAATGAAGTGGGAGACAGGCAGGCCCATTCTTTCGGCGATAAGGCCGGCGGTCAGGTTTCCGAAATTGCCGCTGGGAACACAGAAGACGATATTGTCGTGGTTGGCCATCTGGCGCCAGGCATCGAAGTAATAAAATGCCTGGGGAAGTAGCCTGGCCACGTTGATTGAATTTGCCGATGTAAGCGTGAGTTTTTGGTTTAGCTCCTTATCGGAAAATGCCTGTTTGACTAATGCCTGGCAATCGTCGAAACTGCCGCTGATTTCAACCGCTGTAATATTTTCGCCGAGGGTCGTGAATTGTTTTTCCTGTATTCGGCTCACCAGCCCTGCCGGATAAAGGATATGTACTTTTACCCCCGGGACGCCCAGGAAGCCGTTTGCTACCGCACTTCCCGTATCACCGGAAGTGGCGACGAGAACATGGATTTCCCTGTCGTAGTCACGGGTGAAATAGCCCAGCATCCTGGCCATGTACCGGGCGCCTACATCTTTAAAAGCCAGTGTGGGTCCGTGGAAAAGTTCAAGCGTATGAATCGGGCCTTTTATATTTACCAGGGGTGTTTTAAAGTTAACGGCATCGGCAGCGATCTCTGCGATTTCTGCTTCCGGGATATCTTCTCCAAACAGTAACCGGCTGAGGAATACAGCAATATCCTGCAGGTCGTGGTGGTTTATTTCGCTGAGGAATAGTGGTGGTACAGCCGGGATCTGTTCAGGCATGTATAACCCGCCGTCACATGCAAGTCCTTTGAATACGGCTTCCCTGAGGTCTACCTTCAGGTCCTTTTTATTTGTGCTGTAGTAGTTCATTTTTTTTTCTTCTTCCCGGGTTAGACAACTATTTTTCAATGAGGCGGGTACCTAGTGGTGATATCCCGGATACGTAAGCTCTGCTGTTAATATTCTTTTCTTCGAAAGCTCCGGTCATGATCGCAGCAAGTCTTGTGGCTGTTTTATGACTCGTGCTAAAGGCAAACACGGAGGGTCCCGATCCGGAGATATTGGCGCCGAGGGCACCGTTGGCGATAAGTTTTTGTTTTAGTTCGGGGTAGCCCGGGATCTGACGGGCACGCACGGGTTCTGCGATGACGTCTTCCAGTGACCTGCCAATGAGAGCGTAGTCCGATGTGGTTATGCCTGCAATAAGGCCTGCAATATTGCCGCATTGTCGCAATGTTTTTCGCAGGGGCATCTCCGGGGCTATCAGACGGCGGCTTTCCGATGTCCTGATCTCGATGTCGGGATGAACCACAGTACAGAAGAGTGATTCCGGGGCTTTC
Source organism: Bacteroidales bacterium (assembly GCA_035638735.1). Classification (GTDB taxonomy): domain Bacteria; phylum Bacteroidota; class Bacteroidia; order Bacteroidales; genus DASQZK01. The sequence goes on along the minus strand of DASQZK010000375.1, from coordinate 170 downwards.
AGGCTGATGATGTCAAGCGGGTCATAATCTCTTATCAGGACAAAACCACCGAGGAGGGCAGGCGCAATATTGTCGGCATGGATACTTCCGCTGGCGATGAATTCACCTTTGAGTGCTGCAGGGATGAGTTCCTTCACACTCAGCGGCCTGCCTAAAAGCTCATTGATGCC
>DASQZK010000374.1:0-2627 GCA_035638735.1 Bacteroidales bacterium | reverse complement strand
GGTTTTTGGGTTCCGTATTTTACTTCCACACGGCCGGTAAGGTATGCCAGCGGGTTCACCTCTGTTTCCCGCATGCTTTTACCGGGGGCAAATTCCGCATCCCGGTTCGGGTCGTAGCTGTTTTCTTCAGAAATGACCGGGATGACGCGGTTATAAAGCTGGTCCATGGTACGTTCTTCGTGGACCACAGTCTTACCGGTTTTCACGTAGCCCATCCTGTATAAAAGGGCGTTGGCCGGGAACATCCAGGCGCCGCCGGGTGTAGAATAGGTCCAGCGGTTCATGGGGTAGAGATCTTCGCCCAGCTTGAACTGCGTGAGGTATGGATCGCGGTCGAGGTCAATGGCATTAAATACAAACCAGTAGTAGGAATCCACGCCCGAGAGTGAACTGTAAGTCGAAATGAGCAACGGTGCTTCCGACTGGTATTTATTCGGCAGGTTCCAGCCACTTTCGGTGACCAGCATAGGATATCCCTCAACCTGCTTGATATTTATCGGAATGTCCACGGGGTTTTTCAATGCCGAATTACCCTGGTAGTAATGGCCCGTATCAATTCGCCATCCCGAATTTTCACCGACATGTCCGGGATCGAAATACCGGTTGACAGCTTCAACTTCACAGGCGGTATAGGTATACCTTTCAAGATCGTTCAACCTGAGTTGGTCGGCCGTCTTCCAGTTGGAGGCATTGATGAGTTGTTTGCAACCGAGTTCATCGCGGTAATAGTCGTGCATTTCCTTGTAGAAATTATACTGGGTTTCGGTCAGAAATTCAACCTGGTCCTTCATCCGGGGGCGCTGTTCTTCGGGGAGTTCCTGCGTCATTTGCCATGTACTGAAGATATCGAAAAGTTGTTTCCCGGCCTGGTCACCTTCGAGCGAATAATTGTTCCAGTGGGCCAGGGTCTTTTGATAAGACCCGTATTTTTTTATCAGCCAGGCTGTAAATTTTTTTCGTACCAGTAATTTCAGTTCCGGTTTGATATTCTGCATGGTCCAGAAGAAAACACCATCTTCATTCTGAACCTGGATGAGGCCTACGGCAGGTTCGTCTCTCAGAGCCACACCGGTGTATGTGTTTGGTGTGGTATAGAGGTATTTCACCCAGGTTTTATAGGCTTCTTTCAGCCGGTCGTTGAAGAATATCACGCCCCACATATCGTCCTTGCCGGAGTAGCCTTCAATGCTCCATTCTTCAGGGACCCAGCCGCCCATGTGACCGTTGTGGGCCCAGAAAGGAGAGATGGTAGTATAAATGCCCTGTTCTTTCATGAAGGCTACCGTTTTCCATATTGCTTTTACTTCGGCGGTATCCACATCATTGATATCGGTACCTTTACCGGCCGGGTTGACCGATCCGTGGAATCGAACCATGTTGACACCGATCTTGGCAAGGAAGCGGGCATGTCGCCGCATGTCGTCATCACTGAGGCGACGGGCATTCCCGCCTTCATTCACCGACCAGAAGCGGACCGGTTCGCCGTCGCCGCGTACAAAACTGTTGCTGTCGGGAGATAGCGTGATGAAACCATGTTCACCAGCCACATCCTCGTTCAGGTACCTGAGATCGAGCAGGGCATCATCGGTGAAATTGTCAATCGGATAATCAAAATCGAAGGTTTGAGGGGTTTTGGAACACGAGAACATCAGCAGGGATGCTGCTGTAAAGATACAAAGAGTTCTTAGTGACATCATGATGCTGGGTTTTCAGAGTTTACATTTCAAATCAATGAGCATGTATACAGTGCAAGTTTGGTTTGTATTCGTTTACCTGTTGAATTCCTCCAGGGCATTGAGCATGGCCACTACATTTTCAAAAGGAACATTGGCCTGGATATTATGAACCGTGTTGAACACAAAACCGCCGTTTTCAGAGAAGATACGGCAGGTCTCCAACACCTGTTTTCTTACCTCCTCCGGCTTACCGAACGGCAGTGTATGCTGCGTATCCACACCGCCACCCCAGAACACGATATGATGGCCGTATTCTTTTTTCAGATGTGCCGGGTTCATGCCGGCAGCGTTGATTTGCACGGGATTGATAATATCAAAGCCGGCATCGATAAAAAGCGGCATGAATGGTTCCACGGCACCGCACGAATGTTTGAAGGTTTTCCATGCGGTGTGTTTGTGTATCCAGTCGTTGATGCGTTTATAATAGGGGGCATACAATTCATTGAACGTTTCGGGTGAACAGAACTGCGAGTCCTGGGTTCCGAAGTCCGTTCCGCAGATAAACACCGCGTCGATGGCATCACCGATCAGTGGGGCAAGTCTCTCATAATTAGCCAGGGCAATCTCCGTTTGTTTTTCAAAGATGGCATGGATGTAATCGGGTCGTGCGATGGTAGACATATACCATTCTGCAATATCGCGAATACCCCTGGGATCGCGCAGGTGCATAGCCGGCACCAGGGCAATGTCGCCCAGGGCTGTCCCGCCGAAGGTGGCAATGGTGCCGCGTTCCGACAGCCGGGCTTCACCGGCCATCTTTTGCCAGTAAGCCAGGTCCTGATCGCTTAAAGGGCTGAACTCTTCAAGGTTATCTGCTGGATTGAGTGTTGACTCATCAAGCGGATGCTGGCGGATGACGGCATCGAAGAAATATCCGTCTGCCGGCATCCT
>DASQZK010000373.1:0-2305 GCA_035638735.1 Bacteroidales bacterium | reverse complement strand
ACCAGGTGCTTTTCTGCAAGCGGGTGATAACCCGTACGACTAACGCCAATCACCGGCGATGAGTGGTAACCGGCTGTGTTGCCTGGAGTAATAACCCATTCAGCCACAACGCCTTTTTTCCTGGCAGGCAATTTTTCCATGACTACGAACCACTTATGGTTGGTACTTGCCCGGCCGTCGTGAAGTTCGAGTTCTCCGGATCTTGATTCGACAGAAAAATAGTTCAACTTGTCACCCGGAGCTACCGATAGCTGTTTACCGGTAGCAAGGGGTATCGAAATAGTATCACCATTAGAGTCGATGGTTCGTTTGCCATTATACTGGCGTGGAAAAGTACCGAGTTTCCTGTCGAACATCCAGGTCGCGCCAAAATACTCAACCGGGTATATTTCAAGCATAGCATAGAGTGGCTGATCTTCACTTAATGCTTTATCGATTTTTGCTGTAAAACTGAGTTTATCACCCCGTGGCTTTATGCTCAGCGTATAATTGAGATCATAAGCAGGATAGCTTACTTCCATAGTGACCTCACCGGTAGCCGGATTTGCAGAGCGGGATTTAAACGCGGGGTACGCCACTCCCAGTCCGTCCGGTATTGGTATCGGGTCAATCCTCAGGTCGAGTGAGGTGATGATCCTGGACCCGTTCTGGATGATCTCTATCCCGGAACGATGGCCGGGATAATACTCGTTCTGGTAAGTCAGCACCCATATCGAATTTGATTCCAGGCAGTCGTATTTATCGAGGGAGTAAAATGCCTTATCCTGCGCCTTCATCGATACAGGGAAAACTACAGAAAAAATGATAATCAGGATGATGGATGAAAAACTGAACTTCATGGTTTATATGGGTTTACATTTAAATTAAATGGTGGTGATGTTTATTTGCTACCGGGGATTCGTGTACATGTGATGAAACTTGCGGGATAGAAATGTTGATTACGGAAGTGAAGGGATGCATTCTATCTCTGCCACAAACCCGCAAACATCATCAGGGCATTATTCATCACCCATCCGTTCCAATGTAATGGTCATCAGTTTATACAAGTGATCCGACGGGGTATTACACGAGATCTTTAGCATCCGGTCTCCCTTTGCCAGTTCAATCGTTCCGGCACGGCCATTTTCATCGAGAACAGCAGTCTTCTTGTGGTTACCTGTTTCAACCGTGAAAGAAGAGCCGACAGGAACCTCACCCTGGAAAGAAAACACCACCTGGTAACTCCCGGGGGTAAGAACGTCAATGTTATACTTCGCCCAATCGTTCGGGTCGTTCCAACCCCATAGTGAATTGAACGTATTTTGCAGGCTCCCCGAATTATCGACAGGAGCTTTCGACGGTATTTCATTCGACAATGTGTCGGCGATAAAGAATATCGGCATGGCGAACGAATGATCGGAGGCTTTAATGGATTCGAACCAGTTGAAAAGGTCTTTCCTGAGATCAATAAACACGGCTTGGTTCTGGTCGAGGATGTTATTATTTTCCTGTGGATCTTTGGAAATATTGATCAGTACGTATCCATTTTCATCTGCCGGAGTATCGGCATAATGAGCCGGATTCAGCATGAGTTTGTAATCCCCCTTGCGCACCGAGATGATCTGGTCCCCTGTCTTTATCTCCGGTTTTTCTTCCTGGGTCACAGGATGGTATTCATCCTTCACGCCTTCGGGAGTCCAGGGTTGGTCGGTTGGAGGCCAGGCCGGGTTGGCATAGTTGTAGCTGATTTTTTCTTTCCTCTGACCGGAACTATCGAGGAATGGTTTGAAGCTGATGCCGTCGAGGGGAAGATAACCCCCGGGAAGCGAAACACCAGCTATTTCCATCATCGAAGGAAGGATATCGGTGATATCTGTTAACTTATGTACTATATGTGCTTTGTAATGGCCTTTCCAGCTTACAAAGAAAGCTGATTTGACACCATTTTCCCATATATTGCCCTTATGTCCTTTCAGATGGTTTACGTACCTGATGGAACGGTCTTCATCGGTGAACTTATCATTTTCGATAGCAGGACCATTATCGCTCAGGAACATGATAACGGTATTATCGCTAATCCCCAGGCTGTCGACCTTTCTGAAGAAACGGCCGAGGCTGACATCTGCTTTATCGATCATGCCGTACAGTGTAGCCAGGTTATGAGACAATCCTTTCGCTTCATATTTCCTGATATAATCGTCCGGAGCATCGAGCGGACTATGGCAGGTCAGGAATGAAAGGTAGGCCACAAATGGTTTTTCCTTATTCCTTTCAATAAAATCGAGTGCATAACCGGTGATCAGCTCATCCGCCCAACGGTTCGTTT
>DASQZK010000372.1:0-4405 GCA_035638735.1 Bacteroidales bacterium | reverse complement strand
AAAATCGACCGTCAGATCAACTACGAGGCAGAACTTGCCGCCACCGAAAAATTCAGAATTGCCGATCTTGGTAAACTGCTTACCAATAAATCCTTTTTATATATCACGCTTCTGTGTGTGACATTCTACAGTGCCGTATTTCCGTTTGTGAAGTATGCCCCCGATCTCCTGGTCAATAAATTTGGAATGGATATCCAGCAGGCTGGATGGATCACATCCATACTTCCTTTCGGAACGATACTTTTCACACCACTTTTCGGATTGTACACCGATAATAGGGGTAAAAGCGCGAGCCTGATGATTTACGGTTCCATTTTGCTGGTTATTGTTCACCTGATTTTTGCACTGACGCGTATTAATCCCTATGTGCCTATGTTCATGCTGGGTGTGGCTTTCTCGCTTATTCCGGCAGCTATGTGGCCGTCTGTCGCCAAGATCGTTCCTGAAAACAGGCTCGGAAGTGCATACGGGCTGATGTTTTCCATACAGAACATCGGATTATGGGCTTTCCCAATTCTTATCGGGAAAGTACTCGATATGTCTAATCTGGGGGTCACCCCTGAAACGCTTAAAGCAGGTACGGCTACCTACGACTACACCAATCCTGTGCTGATGCTCGCAGTTTTGGGCCTGCTGGGCGTTGTTTTTGCCCTGTTACTGAAGAAGGAAGATAAAACGTCGGGGTATGGTCTGGAAAGACCCAATAAGACCGACTGACGGCCGTAAAAGAAATGGTTTTTGATGAGCATGCTGTTGCATCAAGGATCAAGGTAAAAAGCGTAAGATCAACTGTTGAATATTGCTGCCCTGACGCGGTTTTGTGTCCGGTTTTTACTGCCTTTAATACGTCAAAGGCTATTGATCTTTCAGTCTGACATCGAGAATCCCGCCTTTGATGATCCAGCAATTATTGTCACATACGTCAGTAACCAGGCTGGCGTTCATCCTGTCGCCGTCGACCGCTATGATGTCTTTTGTTCCGCTTTTATATTTAGCTTCTACCGAGTATGTCTGACCCACCTCAGAGTAGAGGTGATATTCTTTTTCATACACGGTGTCGACCCAGTCAACCTGGTTGTCTTCAACATTGCCGCGATAGAGTTTTATTGGCACAAACGGATTTTCGCTGTTTATGGTAAAATAAATGACCAGGTCGGCACTATCGGGACTGTTTTCACCAATGATGCATTCGTTGCAGTCGATGCCAAAAGTACTGCCGTTTTCGCACGAAAAAGCAATAATTAGTGAAAGGGTAATAATGGTTACAGCTATAAATGATCGTCTCATCTTGTTCTTTTCGTTAATTGGACGTTAACCAGCGGATATTCTTTTTAAATATTCTCTTCTTTCTTAACGGGATAAGGAAATTCAGGTCGAGGCTAAACCTGCCTGGATTAATATATTCGGTATTGAAATCCATATACTGGTATTTCAGGCTTATATCCATCCAGTCGCTGGCAAAAAACCAGCCGGCGGCAGGAATCGTTTTGAAGGATGCGTCAGGAGAGGCGTTACTGCCCCGGTAACCGCCGAAAGTGTAAATCTCGTCCAGGCGCAGCAAAGGGCCACAGGTGAAGTTATTTTTAAGATTGATCAGCGAAAAGTTTTTCGAGAGACCTAAATAGAAGTAATACCTGCGTTCCCAATACTGGTAGGCGAGGGATGAGGTTTCATCCCTAAGAACCATCACCGCCACCGGCCTGAAGGCGAAGCCGCTTTGGACGGCAAACTTGTATTTGGTGTCATAAAGCCCGAAGTTAGCCGAGGTGGTGAAGTCATCGCCGTTAAAACTCATACCCGCTCCGGCAAAAAATTGATTGAAGTTCGGATAGTTATTTTGTTGGGCCCCTTCTGAAGCTAACAGTTCAATAATTTCTTCATCCCTGTTTTCCCGGGCCAGTTCCAGGATATTCCGGCTGCCGCTGATTTTATGATTTACATCGGCGCCCATATTGATCAGCTGCCCGGTAAGTTTATAATCTGAAGCTTCCACCGCGAAGGCCAGGGCTGTCATGCCTGCCTTGTTAACTTTTTTTATATCGGCTCCATTGTCGATCAGGTAGCCGGTAATGGTCTTATTGCCGCGCTGAATGGCGATCATTAATGGTGTAAAACCATTATTGTCGGGGGTGTTAATGTCTGCACCATTACGAACCAGGATATCGACAGCTTCAGGACAATTATTGTAAGCGGCAGATATTAGCGGCGTATTACCACGATTGTCGGCAATGCCCGGCTTTGCTTTGTAGAATAATAACATATCGGCCATTTCAAAAAAGTTATATGCCGCAGCATAGTTGAGAGCAGTAATACCATCGCCATCCCTCAGGTTTGGATTGGCCCCATGTGTAACAAGGTATTCAGCTATTTCGAAATGATTCTGGATCACAGCACTCATAAGAGCTGTGATGCCACTGGCGGGTTGGATATTAGGATTAGCGCTGTTAGCCATAAGAAGTTTTACCATTTCCAGGTCTCCAATGTCGGCAGCGTACATCAGTGAAGTGACCCCCTCGGGAGTGGCTGCATTGACGTTGGCACCCCGCATGATCAGAGATCTGACGTTTTCGATATGATCCCGGCTTGCTGAATTAAGCAGGTTAAAATCGATATCGAAGGGCATAAAATATGACGTGTCATTATAGACAGGCTTCTCCTGTGAATAAACTGGCAGGTAGGCCAGCATTGTGCAAACGAATAGGATGAGCAGACGAATTTTCATACCATGTATTTTGTGGTGTAAATTTAAAACATTCACCGTAAAAGAAAAGACGAATACCTGATTTTTCCATAGATGTGTTTTGTTGCCGCTTCTGCAAACTTTACTATTTTTGCAGTGAAACACATTTTCAGATGAAAAAATTCGTCCTTCTGGCTGTATTACTCGTCCTTATTGCCTGTACTTTTCATCCTGGCGAGAAAGAAATAAAAAAAGGCCGGTTATATCCGGCTTGGGTAATGACCGGGGAGAAGGATTCGACATCACTTTTTTACCGGCCGGGTAAACTGGAAGTAAACTGGTTTTTGACAGCTGATGGTGATAACCCGGGAAGCCTTTCCCAGCATAGTCCTGGCTGCCGGGACAGTTACCAAACAGAACCAGATACCGGCTTTATTGCCAGGGGTTATTACACCCGCCACATTCAATATAATGGTCATGATCTTCGTAGTGAGATTGCTGTTAACGAAAAAGAAATGGTCATAAAGATGACCAATGAGAGCGGGGATCACGATACCGTCTATGTGAAGTTTACGGTGTCTTTTCTTCCCGGTTCTGGATTCGGCTTCGACCAGCAAAAGGATATTCTTGAAGCTTACTTTGCCGGGGAACGCATATATTTTCACCATTACGGGCCATTGTCCGGGACCGTTTATACCGACAGCCTGTACCGGTCCCAGACCTTGAGGCTTAGCGATTCCATATACTTTTATTCGGGCGATGAATTGTCGCCCATATACCTCGATAAAATGATCGCGCGCAAGCGGACTGAACAGTTCACCCGGTAAAATCCCGCTGGTATTTCTTCATTTCCTGACCGGCTTCACTATTCCACCCATTTTGTGCTACCCCTTGCCTGTTTTCTTTCCGTTTTTTCAAAAAAATGCTCATCCAACAAAAAATGTCATTCAAATACTGATTATCTTTATTAATGGAAAAGAGCTGAAATATCGTTACGGTTTGAAAGGCACGTCGTATAATTATTATGATCTTAGTAATTTGAAAGAAGGTCTTGCTACACTATTTTGAACGATATATGCCTGTTAAATGAAAAGAATTTTTACTCTTTTTTTAGTGGTTGAGGTATGTCTGGCAGGTTTCGCCCAGACGGAGAGTGATGATTACTGGTTAAATCATGGATTTTCAAGTGGTCAGACCATACTGACAAACACGGGAACCTTTTACGACGATGGCGGGAACGATCTGTATCATGCCGGTCGGGACTGGACGGTCAGGTTCTGCTCTGAGAATGGTAATCCGATAACCCTGGATTTTGATCATTTCCGAACCATTTACGACGGAGTTGATTATCATCATTTCGATTACATGTCCATTGATTATAATGGTGCCGGTGGAGGTTATGTAGCTTATAATTTCGACACACCCCAGTTTAGCTTTACGTCTCCCGACGGATGTATCACATTTGGTTTTCACTCAGATCCACTTACGGTTCGTGACTCTGGTTGGGTTGCCAATATTAGTGCAAATCCGCCGCCGATAAATAATGATCAGTGCTCGGCTGTTGAGCTGTCGGTTGGAAATGTATGTAGTCCGTCTTTTTACTCCATCAAGGGATCGTGGGACACTCGTGGACTGGGTAGCCCTTCGTGTCATAAATTTTTTGGTGGTGATGTGTGGTTTAAGGCCGTCATACCGCCTTCAGGCCAGTTAAAGGTCGAGACCTTT
>DASQZK010000371.1:0-2577 GCA_035638735.1 Bacteroidales bacterium | reverse complement strand
TCTTATCTCCGTATCTTTTCTGAGGACAGGGATGTCAACCACCCCCTCGGTCTGGAAATCGAGCGAGGGAGACAGATTGTACCTGCCGATGGACTCCCTGACGACGGCATGGAGAATTTGCCAGATGGCCGGTTCGTCTTCAAATTTTATTTCTGTTTTTGTAGGATGGATGTTGATATCAATCCTGTCGGCATCGATGTCAAAAAAAATAAAATAGGCCGGAATGGCATCGGGTTGGAGGATCTGGTCGTAGGCTTGCAGAACTGCTTTATGGAAATAGGAATGCCTGATGTACCTGCCGTTCACAAAGAAATATTGTTCGCCAAAGGTTTTACGGGCATATTCAGGTTTACCGATGAAGCCGTTTATCCTGACTACCGTTGTGTCGGTTTCCACCGGGATCAGGCTTTGATTCATGGTTTTGCCCATGATGTTAACGATTCTCTGTCGCTGATTACCTTTTGGCAGGCTGAATATCTGTGAATTATTATGTATAAGGGAAAACTCTATACCCGGGTGTGCCAGTGCAACATGGTTGAATTCATTGATGATATGGCGCAACTCGGTTGAATTTGTTTTCAGGAATTTCCGCCGGGCGGGTACATTGTAAAACAAGTTCTTGACCATGAAATTACTGCCGTCCTGGCAGGCCACCGGTTCATTGGCCTGGACTTCCGATCCGCCAACACGCATGTGCGTACCCAGTTCATCCTCCCGCCGTTTGGTTTTCAGGCTTACTTCGGCGATGGCTGCAATAGAGGCCAGCGCTTCGCCCCGAAAGCCTTTCGTACGGATCGAAAATAAGTCGTGGGCTGTGGTTATCTTCGATGTAGCATGGCGTTCCCAGCAGAGACGGGCGTCGGTGCCCGTCATACCGCAGCCGTTATCGATGACCTGCACAAGCGTTTTGCCGGCATCCTTAACATTCACTGTAATCGAATCGGCCCCTGAATCTACCGCGTTTTCAACAAGCTCTTTGACCACTGATGCCGGCCGCTGTATCACTTCACCGGCCGCAATCTGGTTGGCAACGGCATCAGGTAACAGATGAATAATTCCACTCATAATTTATCTGAAGAGAATGAAATAAGCCACAAAAAACAGGAACAGAATAATCAAAACCAAACGAATATTGGATTGTTTTCTGGCTTTCTCATTTTTATGAAAATAGGAACGCATCGATCCCCTTGTGATGGTAGTCTGGTAACCTGATGTTTTTTCCCTGTAAATGCCCATTTCATGCTCTATCCTCCGCCTTCTCTCCTGCTTTTCTTCTTTTTCAGGGTCAAAATAAAGAGGCTGATAGTTGAACTGTCTATGTTTGGGCAATTTGAACAATCGTATTATTGCCATTTTTTCTCCTTTTGATGGTGTAAAGTTATCAATTATTTCGCAGACGCTCTCCGGGCATCCTTTTTTATTATGAACGTGATGATGTAACGTTTTGTTGAGCAGAGGCGTATCTTATTTCGGCATAAGGACAACGACTGACAGTCAGGTGGGTACCAGCGGGTGTCTTGTTAAACGATAGGTCTGAAATCGGAGCTTCTTCAATGCAATCTTTTTTACTTCGTATTCTTTCGTCGGTCAAGCTCTAATCCGGTAAACCTGCTGGTACTGCTTATCCCCAATTCATGCGATCTGTCTGCGGTCTTTCCTTTCCTTTTTCGTGATTTTATTTTCAGATGTCGTGAAAAAACAGGAATTTTGAGCGTTCAGAACCATACATACCCAACAAACACCTGTATCATGGATTTAATCCGAAACAGCCTGGTTGAGGCCCATCAATTGCTAGACGAATTTATCAACAATGATGCAAATATTGATGCAGTGAAACGTGCTGCCGATGCTTTTGCCGGGAGTATCCGTTCCGGCGGAAAGATCCTCTCGCTCGGGAATGGCGGCTCAATGAGCGATGCCATGCATTTTGCCGAAGAGCTTACGGGCAGGTTCCGCGACGATCGTCGGGCCCTGCCGGCCATAGCCATCGCCGATCCTGCGCACCTGACCTGTACGGCGAATGACTATGGCTTTGACGCCATCTTTTCGCGGTATGTGGAAGCTCACGGCCGGGAGAACGATGCTCTCCTGGCCATCAGTACCAGCGGCAATTCGGCCAATGTTGTACGGGCCATTGAGGTGGCCCAGAAAAGGCAAATGAGAGTGGTAGCCCTCACCGGGAACGACGGGGGTAATGCCGGCAGGCTGGCCGACATCGAGATCCGTGTACCCTGGAACGGCTATTCCGACCGTATTCAGGAGATTCATATCATGATTATCCATATATTAATCCAATCCATCGAAATTTCTTTGTTCGAATAGCTGATTTTTTGTCTTTTTTTCCATTAAGGGGTAGAGGACATTAAAATCAAGCGTATGTTAATAAAAGCATTTGGCAGTTCCGTACATGGGATCAATGCCATCACTATTACAGTGGAAGTCAATATCACGCAGGGTGCCAAATTTTATATTGTGGGCCTTGCCGATAATGCTGTGAAGGAGTCGCAGCAACGAATAGAATCCGCTCTGAAAAGCAACGGATTTTCGTGGCCGGGTCACCGGGTGGTTGTCAACATG
>DASQZK010000370.1:0-4925 GCA_035638735.1 Bacteroidales bacterium | reverse complement strand
TGAATTCTCCTGTTGCCGGCATGATGACAGGCCTGCAAAAATTATGAACAATGTTATTATGTAAATCCTGAACATATTATATAATTATTTATGGTAATATTTATTTCATCATCCTGTACCTGAGCGGAGTCGAAGGCACCTCATTTCGCATTAATATTAGCGTTTTTATCCGGAGGCCGACAGAACCACTCCAGTTTTTCAACATTGCTGAGACCGGAAGGAAGGCTGTCTGCCCCGGGATATGTATTCTCAAAAATATGAATCATTTTTTCCTGCATCTTTTCAACCCTGTCTCTATTTTCAGGTTTACCGGCCAGATTGGTGGTTTCACCAGGATCGGCATCCAGGTTATAGAGCTTATGGAGTATGCCTGTTGGTCCGAAACCGGTAGCATATCCCTGGCCCAGATCTTTTGCCCCGGTGGTGAAGATGTATTTCCATTTGCCGTCGGTCACCATGGCCTTGTTGTCGACAAGGAATTCGGCAAATACGTAATGGTTTATTTCATTTTTTGAGCCGGTGATAATGGGTTTCATGCTTTTACCCTGCACTTCAGCGGGGACCGGTATATTCAGGAAGTCGAGCACGGTGGGAACCACATCAATGAATTCAACCAGGGCATCGTTGGTTTGTCCTTTCCCGTATAGTCCCCCGGTATAAAAGATAAGCGGGGCCTTGACCGCCGGATCCCACATGGTGTGTTTCTCGAACCGCTTATGGTCGCCCAGCAGGTATCCCTGGTCGCCCAGGTAGATGACCAGGGTATTATCGTCCAGTCCAAGCTTGTCGATCTCGTTGATGATCTTACCCACATTTTCATCGAGATATTCGACCGAGGTATAATAGGAGGCGATGATGCCCTGCTTGTCCTTTTTCGTCAGATTCCTGAAAATGGCCGGGATAAAACGGTCGTCTTCAGGGCTGCCCTCAGGTACGGGCATGTCGCCAGGGTTGTACTTGTTGCGATATTCAACCGGGAAGTTAAATGGCGAGTGCGGTTCATGGAATCCAACCCACATAAGGAAGGAGGTATCCTTATTTTCGCGCAGGAAATCGATGGCCTTTCGGGCATCCCAGGCAGCCGACCCGTCCTCAGCCCATTCGGCTGTAGGCAGGTAATCGGCATTAAGCCATATCCGTGCAGGATCTTTGAAAGGCCGCCAGGGACCCAGTGTTTTTATTGAGTCGGGAATGGGCGGTGGCGGATTCTGCTTCAGCCATTCCCTGCGCTCCTTCTCATCGACCATAACATCGAAGCCATGGTGCGAAGGATTCTTATCACCGTAATTATTAAAGTGTGTCTTTCCAATAACCCCGGTCACAAATCCACGCCGCTTCAGGATTTCTGCCAGTGTCAGGTTACCTTCATCCTGAAAAGGGGTGGTAAGCAGGGTGACACCCGTGGCATGAGGATACCTTCCCGTCAGAAGAGACTGCCTCGAAGCACTGCATACCGGTGCATTGGAATAGGCGTCGGTGAAAATTGTACTTTGTGATGCAAGCCGGTCAAGATTCGGTGTCCGCACAATATCATTACCATAACAGCCCAGCACCTCCGATGAATGATCGTCACCGATCAGTATCACAACATTCTTGATCTTAACCTCACGGCCTTTGTTAACCTGGCACGACGGCAGGAAACCTGCAGCAACCATACCGGGCAGTAAAAGTCCCCTGATGACCTGGTTCTTTGATATTTTCATAAAATCATGTCTTAAGAATCAAACGCGTCTGGAACAAAGATAATCAATCCGGACACATTTAGAATGACGTTAGTACCTGCCGGAACGTTAAGTGATATTCAACCTTCAAGTCCGGCTGAAATTCAGGAAGTTAAAGACCCTGAAGAAAGATGAATCATCCTTAATATTCCTTTATCCTTACAAGGATACATTTTTAAAACGGAATATTCAAGTATATTGGGCGGTATAAATTTCACACAATCAATACTTTATACTTGTCTGTTTCATGATTTGACTAATGTAATCAGGCGTGTATCACCTAAAAATCAATATCCAATTGTACAATTTTAACCGCTCTTTTTACGCTTTTTGACTAAGTTATCTTTCGTAAAAAAAATTTTTATACTTTTGAATCCTGCTATGAAAGAAACGGCTTCACAACGACAGTCCACCTCTGTATTCAGGGTAACCAAAGATGACCTCGACGACTACGGGCATGTCAATAACGCCAGGTATCTCGGGCTTTTCGAAATGGCCCGGTGGGAAATCCTTGAAAAAAGCGGCATGGGCAGGAATATGGTCAGAAAAACCAAGAAAGGGCCCGTAATCCTGGAGGTGACCGTGCGGTTCAGCCGGGAGATTGGCGAGGGGGAAGAAATTACTATTGAAACAACATGCCGGAGAAAAGATAACCGGATCTTTTACTTCGACCAGGTCATGAAAAACAAAGCCGGAGATCTATGCAGTAAGGCAACCTTTACGGCGGCTTTATTTGATATGGATTCCAGGAAAATGATAAGGGCAGACGAACAATGGCTAAAAGCTTTCGGATTCTAGTAATCAGTTTTCTGTATAGTGCCTTCAGCGCTTCGGCAATCGCTGTAGCTTCACCTGTGAGCGATTACAACGAAGACGGGGAAGCTGTCATTACAAGGAGTTTCATTTTTGAAGACTCTACCGGCAAGATGACATTTGATGAAATTAAAGCCCTTCCCGACGACAAATATCTCTCTTTTATTGGAAACGATTTCCTTCTAAAAGACAACGTATATTGGATTAAATTTACGATACGGAATACCACCGCCCTCAATCATGTGCTCTTCGAACTCCGCCCCAGGTTCAGGTCGGCCGAGATGTACGAGACCACCCAAAACGGGACTATTGTTAAGATGAAAGGGGGCCTCGGCGTTCCATGGTCGCAATGGATCTTCGGATACAAAAACACCATGTTCCCGGTCGTGACCCATTCTGACAGCTCCTGGTATTACATCAGGCTCAAATCCGATTACGATACCGGACTGGGTTTGATGCTTGCCCGCTATAATGCATTTATTCGCCGCATTTTACCGGAAAATTTTGACAATGGATTCTTTTTTGGCATCCTCGCCATTGCCGCTATGTTCAGTCTAATATTTTATTATCAGCTCAAGGAAAGGACTTATCTCTTTTATTCATTATATGTTATAAGTTACGCCCTGTTTGCGTCGGTCGACTGGGGCATCGTCGTCAAATACCTCACCTACCTGCCTCTGAAATGGCACCCCGACCTGTACACCGTTCCCTTCGCCATGATGACGATCTTCCTTCTCCTCTATGCACGGGGTCTTCTTGAAACAAAGAAAAAAGAACCCTTCCTCGATAAACTTATCGTTGGGGCCATCGTTGCCCGAGTGATTATATACTTCACCGGGGCAATTTTTAAAATCAGCCTGCTTTACAATCCGTCCATCGACAATTTACTCCTGTTTTCTGCTTATGCCGGTGCCATTGTAAAATATAGAAATGGCTACAAACCAGCCAGGTATTTCCTTATTGGCCTTTCATTTCTCTATCTCGGACTCATTCTGCATTCTACGCAGAACACCGGACTGATAAGTTATAATATTCCTACCTGGTTCTCGATGTATAAGACGGGGGTGGTCGAAATGATATTCTTTTCACTGGCTCTCGCCGACCGTTTCCGTATCATGAAACAGGAACAGGATCGTGCCCAACATCGCACCATTGAGTTTCTCAGGGAAAACGGTGATCTCCAGGAGAAAATGATTCGTCAGCTCAATGAAAATGAAAGACTTAAAGATAAGTTGAACCTTGAGCTCGAGGAAAAAGTAAAGGAGCGTACCGGTGAACTCGAAGAAGCTAATAACGTGATTGTTGAGATCAACCGTTTCCTGGAAGAAAGCAACCGCAAACTGGCCGGTGAAGTGAAAAAGATATCGCTGAACCGAATCATGCAGAAAACAGTTACTTTCGATGAATTCAGAGAGATATACCCCGACGACGAAAGCTGCTATAAATTCCTGGAAAAACATAAATGGTCATCGGATTTTACCTGCAAAAAATGTGGCCATACCCGCTACAGTACCGGGAATACGCCTTATTCAAGACGATGCTCACGATGTAACTATATTGAAAGGATCACCTCCGGCACCATCTTCTCTCATACCAAGTTTCCTATTACGAAGGCCTTTTATATGCTCTTCCTGGTTAATTCAGGAAAAAATAGTACCATTGATCAGCTTGCCGACACACTACAGATGAGAAAACAAACCGTCTGGTACTTCCGGAAAAAGCTGGAAACCGCCATGAATGAAGCTCCAAGGAGAAAATCGTCGCCCGATGATGGATGGAGCCGCTGGATCATTACGCCTGATCCAAAACGAAAAACAAAAAAACAGGCCTCTTAACCTTTAGTCATTATCCGTAAGACTTCTTTCCCGGTTCCAGCAAAAAATGTCCAAAACACAAGCCTTTACCCTACGACGCCATTAGTCACTATCCGCAACAAAAATCTTTTAATACATTGATTTCCTGAGTGTTATGACCTATTTTTTCTTGCATTTAACATTTCTTTTGCCTAAACTTGTAATGTGGAAGATGTGCAAAGTAAACGATAGCACTTACATCATGGAAAACAGGAGAGACTTCATTAAAAAGGCGGTTATGGCCGGAGGTGTTCTGAGTACGGCCACCTTTAATACTACAATTCTTGACCGGATAGACCGGTCGGCCGATAATCCCGGGGAGGCAAGCCTGTTCCGTTTTAATGCTAAATCTTCAACCCTGTATTTTCCCCTTGAAAAAGTAAGCCTGGCAGGATTGCCAAAATGTAAGCTGACAGTCTTCGACGGTGCGGGAACGCCGTATTTAAAAGAGATGGTGGAAGGAGATTTCAGCTTCCCGGCCGGTGGTACACTGGGTACACATTTCATCATTCTTACCGATAAAAAAGACCACTTCCTC
>DASQZK010000369.1:0-2215 GCA_035638735.1 Bacteroidales bacterium | reverse complement strand
CAACCTGTATGTTACCGGGAAGGCCATCGACATCACCACTAACAACCTTAAGATCCTCAACTCGTTCAAAAGCCTTGCACTGGTCAAGATAGAAGCAGGATCAGCCTCAACCGTAGATGGTTTAAGACTGGAGATGGAGATCGGCGACCTGGAAAACCAGCTGGCTTACCTGAAGGATAATTACCAGACCCTGCAGGTGACCTTTAACAACCTGCTGAACGTGGATCGCCAAAGAGAGGTATGGCTTCCGGACACCCTTCAGACTGTTGAACCGGACGTAGCCCCGGAAGCCATCATGGACAGTATCACCCTGCAGAACCATCAGTTACGCCAGCTGGATAACATGCTGGACGCATACAAGGCACGTGAGGAAGTTGCCAGCAAGGCAGGCAAACCATCCTTTTCCATCGGGATCGATTACATGGTGATCGGCAATACAGACGCCTCCATGGCTGGCAATGACGGAGGGAAAGACGCCATTGTTTTTCCGGCGGTCGGGATCAGTATTCCGCTGTACCGGAAAAAATACAATGCCATGGTACAGGAAGCTTCCCTGATGCAGCAGGCCACCGAAAATAAAAAAGCTGATAAGGTAAATACGATAAACACCATCTGGTCGCGTACCAACCGCGACTGGCAGGACGGGAAGCGCAGGGTGGCACTCTATCAGCGCCAGCTTGGCTATGCTAAAAAATCGCTGAGC
Organism: Bacteroidales bacterium; assembly: GCA_035638735.1. Classification (GTDB taxonomy): domain Bacteria; phylum Bacteroidota; class Bacteroidia; order Bacteroidales; genus DASQZK01. The sequence goes on along the minus strand of DASQZK010000369.1, from coordinate 1,512 downwards.
ATCCTGGAGTCGGCCTATTCAACCGACGGGAAAAACTTCGAAGAAGTGCTGCGCATGGAACGTAAGGTGCTCAAGTATGCCCTGGAACTCGAGAAAGCAAGGGCTGACCAGAATGCGGCCGTTGCATTCATCAATTATTTAACAGGAAAATAATCACATAAGGAAAACAAATAAAAAGACAATGAAGACAAAGATTAATATATCCCGCAAAGACCTCACCCGGATTATTATTGCAGTAGTTGCCGGACTGTTTTTCGGCTGGCTGTTCTTTCACGGGAACGGCGATCAGGCTGCAACCTCTGAAAAGGCAGCAGTCACAGAAACCCCGGCAGAGAAGGCTACCATCTGGACCTGCTCGATGCACCCGCAAGTTCGTCTTGACCACCCGGGCAAATGCCCCATATGCGGTATGGACCTGATTCCGCTGGAAGAAGCTGAGAGTGAAGGCATTGTTTCTCCGGATGAAATTGCCATGTCGGAAGATGCCATGAAGATCGCCGACATACAAACGGTGGAAGTACAAAAAGGCTATCCCGACAAGGAGATCAGTCTGCTGGGAAAGATAAAACCCGATGAACGAAACATAGCAGAGCTCACGGCCCGTTTTGGCGGCAGGATCGAGAAGCTGCTGGTAAATTTCACCGGGCAACATGTACGCAAAGGAGAGCGTCTGGCGGTAATCTATTCACCAGAACTGGTAACAGCCCAGAAAGAACTGCTGGAGGCCATGGAATACAAGGAAAGCAATCCGGCGTTTTACCAGGCTGCCCGCAGCAAGCTCAAACTCTGGGACTTGAGCGATGCACAGATTGAAGGCATTGAGAAAGAGGGCAAGCCACAAAATTATTTCGATGTGCTTTCGCCTATCTCCGGGACGGTTACCAAACGACAGGTGTCAATGGGTGATTATGTCAAAACCGGCTCACCATTGTTCGAGGTGATTGACCTGTCGGATATGTGGGTGATGTTCGAAGCTTACGAGAGCGACCTGCCATGGATCACTATGCACGACCGGGTGAATTTCACCGTACAGTCGCTGCCCGGGGAAACTTTTCAGGGGAAAGTGACTTATATCGATCCGTTTATTGATCCACAGACAAGGGTGGCCAATGTACGGGTAGAAGTATCCAACAGTCAGGGTAAACTGAAACCGGAAATGTTCGCCAACGGAGTGATTACTTCAAGGCTTGCCGGAGAGGGTAAGGACCTGATGGTACCCAAGACAGCCGTGCTCTGGACTGGTAAGCGCTCGGTTGTGTACGTGAAGGTGCCGGACCGTCATCAGCCCACCTTCCTGTACCGGGAGATTACGCTGGGACCTTCGGCTGGTGATTTTTATGTAGTGAAAAAAGGACTCAACGAAGGTGAGGAGATCGCTACCAATGGTGTATTTAAGATTGATGCTGCTGCACAGCTTGCCGGCAAACCCAGCATGATGAACCCTGCCGGTGGAGAATCCGGTGCCGGCAGTATGCCCGGCATGGACATGGGGAACGGTAGTAAAAAAGGCCA
>DASQZK010000368.1:0-3265 GCA_035638735.1 Bacteroidales bacterium | reverse complement strand
ATAATCAATCATCAGGATTCGCCAAATCTCATGCGCGAGATCGGGCGCTTGCGTGAGTTGACATTTCGTGCTGCCGGTGGCGGAACGGGGAAGTCGATCGATATCGACGATTACGATACCGGGGAAGTGTCGTATAAGCAGCTTATTGTATGGGATCCTTCAGAGCAGGAGATTCTTGGCGGGTATCGTTTCCATATCTGCGATGGCACGAACTGCTGTGAAGATGGTAAGATCAGGCTGGCTACGGCTAAGTTATTCAATTTTTCGACAAAATTCAGGGATGAAATCCTTCCATATACTATTGAGCTCGGACGCTCATTCGTACAGCCCGCGTACCAGAGTACCAACAGGATGAGCAAAGGACTGTATGCGCTCGATAATTTATGGGATGGCCTGGGAACCCTGGTTATCGACTACCCTGAAAAAAAATATTTTTTCGGAAAAGTGACGATGTATAAAAATTACAACCAGCGGGCAAGGAACCTGATTCTCTATTTCCTTGAAAAGCATTTTCCCGACAAGGAAAACCTGGTTTCACCCATCGTTCCGCTCGAAACGAATATCAACAGGAGCGAGATGGAAAAGATTTTCGTCAACGACAATTACATGGACGACTACAAAGTCCTGTCGCAGAATGTGCGGGCTTTCGGCGAGAACATTCCGCCGCTCATCAATGCCTATATGAACCTTTCACCTTCGCTAAGAACCTTTGGGACCGTCATTAATCCGTATTTCGGCAATGTTGAAGAGACGGCGATCATGATCACCATCAATGACCTGTACAAACAGAAAGTAGAACGGCATATTAAAAGCTACACGCCCAACGAAAAACTTGATGAGAATCAATAGGCCCGCCTGTTGATTCCTTCGATGAAATTGACGAATGAGGTAGAAACAACCTTATTGCCGCCAGGTGTAGGATAATCGCCCGTGAAATACCAGTCGCCCAGATCGTTGGGACATGCCTTATGAAGGTTGTCAATACTTTGATATACGACTTCAACATCGGCTTTAATTTCAGGTGATTTTAACAGTTCGGCAATTTTCGCTGAAATTTCTTTATCGGTAAACGGTTGATAGATATCCTTAACGTAGTTGACGAATTCTTCTTTGGGAAGATCTTTCTGTTCCCGGCATTTCCGGTATACCTCGTTAATGATATTATCCCTGCCCTTTTCCTTCAGCAAAGCAATGGCAGCTTTGAAGGCGATAAAATCGCCCAGTCGGGCCATATCGATGCCATAACAGTCGGGGTAACGTATCTGGGGTGAAGAAGAGACGACCACGATCTTTTTCGGACCGAGGCGGTCGAGTATCCGGAGGATACTTTGTTTCAAAGTCGTTCCGCGTACAATTGAATCATCAATAATGATAAGGTTATCTACGCCCCTGCGGATTGTTCCGTAGGTGATATCGTAGACATGGCCAACCAGGTCATTTCTGCCCTTATCCTGTGAGATGAAGGTTCTCAGCTTAAGGTCTTTAATAGCCACTTTTTCGATACGTGGACGCCGGCCGATAATTTCAAACAGTTCTTCTTCCGACAGCTCGTTACGTTTTTGCCGTAAGAGGTCTTTTTTCTCACGGATCATGACATTTTCAACCTCCTTGATCATGCCGTAAAAGGCTGATTCGGCGGTGTTGGGGATAAACGAGAAAACCGTATTTTCGAGATCGTTATCAACGCTCTCCAGGACATCGGAGACAATCAGTTCACCCAGCTTTTTTCGTTCATTATAGATGTCTTTGTCGGTACCCCTTGAGAAGTAGATTCGCTCAAAAGAACATGATTTTCGTTCATGTGGCTCAAGAACCTGTTCAACACTGAATTCCCCGCTCTTCTTAATGATGACGGCATGGCCCGGAGGTACTTCTTCAATTTTATCGTAGGTAACGTTCAGGGCTGTCTGTATCACAGGCCGTTCGGATGTAACCACGGCGATTTCCTCGTCGTGATAATAATATGCCGGACGGATGCCCCACGGATCGCGATACACGAAGGAATCGCCATGTCCGATCATCCCGGCTATCACATACCCGCCGTCCCATCGTTTACTGGCATCGCGCAATACCCTGGGGATATCGACACTCTTTGCAATAAGGTTGGAGATATCAACATTGGTATACCCTTGAGTTTTGAATTTGTCGAACAGCCGCTGGTTCTCCTGGTCGAGGAAATGACCCACTTTCTCAAGCATGGTAACCGTGTCGGAATAGTCTTTTGGTGATTGTCCGAGTTCAATGAGCAGGTCAAACAATTCGTCCACGTTAGTGAGGTTAAAATTGCCGGCCAGAACCAGGTTTCTCGATTTCCAGTTGTTCTGCCGCATAACGGGATGAACGTTATCGAGACTGTTTTTACCGAAGGTGCCGTACCTCAGGTGCCCCAGGTACGTTTCGGCAACAAAGGGAAGGTTCAGCTTTGACCAGTGGATATCGTTTAAGAGCGCAGCGTTCTTCTTCTCGATCTTTTGGAAACGCTTATATATTTTTTCGAAGACGATATTGATGGCAGACGCATTGGTGGACCGCTCCCTGCTGAAGTATTTATACCCCGGAGGCATGTCGAACTTCATACTGACAATCCCGGCTCCATCCTGTCCCCTGTTCCGCTGTTTCTCCATCAGTATATATAACTTCTGGAGCCCATACTGCCAGCTGCCATATTTCAATTGGTAATACTCAAGAGGTTTGAGCAGCCTCACAAGGGCAATCCCGCATTTGTGTTTTATCTCATCACTCATCAGACTATTCTCTCGTTTTATTCTTTGTCGATCCTAATATCATGTGGAACAGGAAAGGCGTATGGAAATTCTGGTTCGATCCTGTCAATGAGCAATTTCAAGACTTCGGACTTTGTGCGGCAGTTACCCACGTAAACCTTGTAATCGGGAGCAACGTACTCGATATCGGCATCCACATCTTCAAACAGGCTCAAAAAGCGTGCAAGGGTTTTTTTGGCTTCTTCGTAGGCATTCGTTCCCGACCCTGTAAAAATACGGATCCGGTAACCCTTAATCCCGGAATGTTTTTGATTATAGAGGAGATCTTTGAAATAGTTGTCTTCGATCCCGGGATCCAGTATGACGTTTACCGAAGCGGACGTTCCGGCCGAATTTTCAAGTCGGCTAAGCAAGTCGCCCCCGACACGGTTAGTGTTTTCGGCCGATTGTGAAAACAGGCTGTTGCAGCCTAAAATACTGAGAATGCCAATTACGATTAAGTACCTCATCTCCCCCCGTTTTTGACGGACAAAATTAATCAA
>DASQZK010000367.1:0-2628 GCA_035638735.1 Bacteroidales bacterium | reverse complement strand
GTTGCGGGCCGCCGGTGATATGGCCATAAGGGGCTCCGGGAAAATACCACCACGACGAGGGCAGAGTCCACCGGCTGCAACCACCGCGTAAGGTGACGAAACGGTTATGTCCGTCAAAACGTTCGCTCTCATTCCACTCGAATACTTCATTAAAGATGAATTCATCGGGATGTTGTTCGGCCGCAGCCTGCCATTCCCATTCCGTTGGTAACCGCATGCCTGCCCACTCTGCAAATGCCCGTGCATCTTCCAGGCTGACATATACGACCGGTTCATCCCTGAGTGCCGGTGGACACGAATCCCCCTGCCAGTGCCTGAGAAAATTTTCAGGGAACAGGGGTGTGTACCCGGAAGCTTTCACGAATTCTTCAAAATCGCCATTGGTGATCACCCGGGTCATTATCGAATACGGTTGTAAATTCTCAATATCAGTATGTATCACCATTTGTACTCCGTTTTCAAAACGGGTTACCAGGTCGTGGTTATTAACCGCTCCCTTGTCGGGATAACATTCACCTTCACGCCAGATATGATGGCAATGGAATGTGTCAAGGCCTCCTTTTACAGGAAGCATTGCCGGGCTATAATTCCCGGTTTGATTGTATTTGTATGGATAACGCAGTGGTTCTTTTAGTGAGAATTCCATTGTGTGAGGATCCGGTTTTTGATCCGTACGGGCATTTTCTTCCCTCTGTGCAGCGAGGAGGTCTGAAAGGTTTTTGTTAATTTTATTTGTTGCAATAATGCATGAAAAGTCTCTTACATTCAGACTAATATATGTATTATTGTTTTCTTTCAGTGGATGAATAACTTTGCCATTCCAGGCATCAAAATACGTTATACTTTCATTATCCGGAACCATGAGTTTAACCTGGGAAATGGTATTCGTTGTGTCAACAAAGTTCCAGATTGTTTTACCATCAACAGTCCATGCGCTGGCAATAACATTGGGATTGTCCAAGGGGATGAAGGGCTGCCAGTTATCTGTAAGGTACATTTCTCCGAAGGCTTTCCAGATAGCATTCATCCTGCGCAGGGCTTTCCTGTCTTTCGCCTTCCAGGGATTCATCGTCCCGAAGATATCTTCCCAGATCTGGATGCCCTGACCGTTGATCCAGGCGTGGGCCATCATACGTTTCCGGTCGCGGGCCATGCGCTTGATGAAATACTGTTTGTGGGACGGCATGATCCACTTGATAAGTGAAAGGTCGGTATAATGGAATGGGTGAATTTCCTGTCCCCAGGAACTGGTTAGCGCATCTTTCCCGATCATATCTTTGTATTGTGGTAGTATCTCAGTGGTGAACGCTACTGTTTTACCCAGTTTACGGGCCTCATCCCTGATCGATTCCTCGATGGAAAAAATGGAAATAACGCCTTTCGACGACTTCCACGTGTCGAGGTAAACACCATCGGCATCGCAATCTTTCAGTGCCAATGCCAGTTCTTTGAAATCATTGTATTGGGGACGGCGGGTATCTAAATCCCATGGATTGTATGTAATAAACACCTTAACACCATTCCTGTGAAAACCGGCCACCACTTTTCTGAGTCCTTCCATTCCACCAGGCATTGCCCTGAAGAAATCGAACTGGTTTTTTTCATCTACACCGATATTGGGGTAACTATGCCAGAGAACAACAGATTGAAGTCCGCCGAAAGCTTCTTTCCGCTTCTGGCAGAATTCATCCACGGTATATTCACCTTTCACCGGATCCCGGAAATCGCGGTCCCAGATGAAGGCAAACCCCATAACATAGTTGCGGTTGGTCCATTCGAGACCCGGACGGACCTGTAACTCATTGTTTTTGGCCTGTTGATCCATATAGTCTTCCACCCTGCCAAGCAATACTTTCCGGTTTTTGTCTGAAGCAACACGTAAGGTAATGTCTTTGATGAAAATCGTCTTTTTTGTCGTATCATCAATTGCAATCCTCACGATGGGTGAAATTGAAAAACTGTCGGAATCGAATCGAGGGATGTTGACAGATTCGCTGAATCCTTTGAATCCCGCATGTGCCGGCATCATAGTGCTATCGACGGCAAGCCGTTTTTTACGGACGACATAGCTCCGTTCTTCTCCTTTCGTTTTTAGGTCGAAATCGAAGAAAACATGCACCTCTGTATCCGGGTTTTTTATTTTTCCCGAGATGGCTATTGTTTCACCGGGTTTGAGATTGAGGTCATAGCCGATTTCATCGAAGTGACAGTATACCGGCTTTCCCTCATCTAATATACCACGGATTGCCGGCGTTCTCTTCCCGATATTTTTTCGCACAGTATCACGGAAGGTCAGTAAAGAATTGTACCAATTATCGTAGCCGGTGGCAACCGGACGGGAAATAAAGGAGTTGTTATACGTAAGATCGCTGTTGAAGTACCAGGTTGTCTGACCGGCGGTTCCTACCGTCCATTGCGAATAAGGGAAAGTGACATAAGATTTGTCACTGTAATTGCAAGCTGCCAGAAGGAGGAGTGTAATTAGTATGAAATTTCTCATGCCTAAAAATAGCTAAAATAATACGTAAGGTGGAAACCTTGACGGTCACTCTTATTTTTATGTCTTCTTTGCGCCAGTTGAGGTGATTTTTCTTTTTTGGCCTTTAAGTATTTCCTGTCATTCGACAA
>DASQZK010000366.1:0-2659 GCA_035638735.1 Bacteroidales bacterium | reverse complement strand
CCGTTTAACACTGCCCAGGCGGCATTTGTTCTTCGAAATGCCTTCCTCAACTTTCCGGAAGGCTCGATTCACCTCATACTGGTGAATACTGAACCTTCACCCGCCAACCCGGTCCTGGCCGTTAAATCCAGGGGACACTTTTTTATCGGAACCGACAATGGCATTTTCAGTCTCATCCTGGGTGAGGAGCTTGAAAAAGCTGTTAAAATAAACGAAAACGGAGAGATCGAAGCTTCGTCGTTTACAGCTCTCGGAGTTTTTACCTCCGCAGCTGCCGCATTGGCCGATGGAAAAAAAATCGATGAGCTGGGTGAAAAGGTTGACGCCTTCCAGAAACGGGTACCACTCCGTCCCACCATCGAAGATAAGGCTATCACAGGAAGCGTGATTTATATTGACTCATACCAGAATGCCATAACGAATATTTCGAAAGATCTGTTCGAAAGAATATCGCAGGGACGTAAGTTCGAACTATTTGTACAAAGCAAACATTATAAGATAACCCGGCTGAGCAATAAATATAACGACGTGCAGGCTGGTGACATGCTGGCCTTGTTTAACTCAACAGGCCTGTTGGAAATTGCCATTAATAACGGAAACGCCGCCCGGCTGTTGAGTCTCGACAGCAAATCCACCATCAGGATAGAATTTTTGGAAAAATAAACCAGGATAAAATATGAACACAGAGAAGGAGAAACTCGAAGCTTTTGAACGTTTGCTCGGGATTATGGACGAATTACGTGAAAAATGTCCCTGGGACAGGAAACAAACTCTCGAAAGCCTTAGGAATTTAACCATTGAAGAAACGTATGAACTGGCCGATGCCATATCTGAAGAGAATTATGAAGATATCAAAAAGGAACTTGGCGACCTGATGTTACATATTGTCTTTTATGCTAAAATAGGCTCCGAAAGCAAACTTTTCGACATGGCCGATATCCTGAACGCCATTAATGAAAAACTTGTATTCAGGCATCCGCATGTCTTCGGTGATGTGAAGGTTGATAATGCAGGTGAAGTGATAGAAAACTGGGAACAGATCAAACGAAAAGAGGGACACAAGTCTGTTCTTGGCGGTGTACCAACATCACTTCCGGCTATGATCAAGGCCAACCGGGTCCAGGAAAAAGTCAGGGCCGTGGGGTTCGACTGGGACGAACCACACCAGATATGGGATAAGGTCATAGAAGAAATGGAAGAGGTGAAAGAAGCGGCCGCAGAGAATGATCCGGGTAAAACGGAGGAGGAATTTGGCGATTTGCTGTTCTCGGTCATTAATGCTGCACGCCTGTACGATGTCGATCCCGAAACAGCGCTCGAAAAAACAAACCGCAAATTCATCAAACGGTTCCGCTTTCTTGAAAAACAAACCCTCGAAAAAGGACGTGACCTGAGGGACATGACTCTCGACGAGATGAACGTTATCTGGGAAGAAGCGAAGACCTTCGACGGGAAAAACTAAAACAACATTTACTGGTCACAAACACAGGAACGATCGTGAAAGCCGAAATGCGATTGTTAAGTCTGATAATCTGTTAGCTGGAGACATGCCCTTCGTCTGCCCAGAACAAACGAAGGGCCATCTGTACGGTAGCTTATGAACTGATGTCTTGCCTGAGACAACTCACGTTCATTCCGTATCACTTTCCGTCTCTTTCTCCTCAGGTTTTTCTTCCTCCTCTTCACCATCTTCCTTTTCCTCTTCCGAAGGAATGAGCATATCCTGTTCCTGGAGAAGGTTATACCAGCTGAATACTTTCTTGATGTCGGATACATATACCCTGTCCTGATCGTAATCCGGAAGGATTTCTTCAAAATAAGCTTTGAGCTCGCCGGCACCCGACTTATGGTTTACAGCCTGTCCGCCATCTTCTTTTTCGTAAATCCTATCAAAGACTTCAGAGAGTTTTGCCTCACCGGTCTCGGTGAAAATGGCAATATCATCCAGGGCACTTACTTTATCGGCAGCATAAGCGGGAATACGTTTTTTATCGGTAACCGATTCCACAATGATACCGTTCTTTGCCTGTGATACAAATTTGTACAATCCCGGTTTTCCTGAAATAGATAGAATGTCTTTTAGATTCATGATTTAGTACTGATTAAATTAGTCCTCTTTCTTTTTTAATTTTGTCGTAGGCTTCATTCACCTTTTGAAATTTATTATTGGCAGCGGCCTTGAAATCTTCACCGAGATAGGAAACCTTATCGGGGTGATATTTCATGGCCATTGAGCGGTAGGCCTTTTTCACCTCTTCATCGCTGGCTTCCCGTGCTATCCCAAGTATCTTATATGACGTTTCCGTATTTTCGATAAACATCGACATGATAGAATCGGTATCCCGGCTGCTCAATCCAAGGTAACCGGCAATGAGCTTAAGTGTGTTGAGTTCGTTGGCAGGGATACTTCCGTCGGCATTGGCTATTCCAAACAGAAAATGAAGCATTTGAAGCCGTGAAGAGTAGTCGAGCCGGCTCCTGATCTGGTCCGATACTTCACGGATGTTAATATCTTGTTTCAGCAGGTCGCGCAGCATCATGATAGCTTCACTTGCAGCACCTTCGCCAAAATTCGTTACAAAATAGGCTTTCACGTAATCGAGTTCCGACCGCACGACTTTACCGTCGGCTTTCATGACGGCAGCAACCAGCACCAGAA
>DASQZK010000365.1:0-3402 GCA_035638735.1 Bacteroidales bacterium | reverse complement strand
GACGATTTCGGTAGCTTCCTTCCCGTTTTTTGCCCACAAAAGATTTACACCAGAAGGGCGCAACAGTTCCTGTAAATAAATATAATTGGACTCTACATCCTCTGCAATCAGCACTGTCTTGCTGGTCCAGTCGCGCTCGCCCGGAGCCGAAGTTTTTGACTGGGTCTTTTCCGGCGTTGTTTTTACCTGCACTTCTTTAAACGGCAGGGTGAAAAAGAAGGTGGCACCCTGTCCGGGTTTTGAATCGGCCCAGATATTTCCACCTAGCAGTTTCACCAGGTTTTTGGTGATGGTCAGCAACAATGCAGCACTGTCGAAGGGATGGTTATGATTATCGGATAATTTTTTATACCGGTTGAAAATGACCTCAAGCCTCTCCATGGAATAGCCATTCCCGGTGTCGCGGACGTAAAACTCAAGGATGTTCTCGTCGCTGACCCGGTAACCAAATTCAACCATCCCCTCCTCTGTCATTTTAAATGCATTCTCCAGCAGGTTGGTCATCACCTGCTTAAATCTTTCTTTGTCGGTGAGAATGGAAAGGTTCTCATCTTTAATACCTTTCTTCAGAACGATTGCAACGTCAGCCTTTCCCATCTCCTTTTTTTGTTCATCGAAGTATTTAAACAGTTCTCCAAGCAGGGTATTCAGAGGGGTCTCCTCAGTATTGATGCTAAGCTGGCCTGTTTCAATCCTGGTAATATCAACCATGTTATTCACCAGTTGAAGCAAGTAATTGCCACTGGAATGAATATGATTAATGTAGGTAAGCTTCGATTGCATAGACAGATTAGGGTCTTTGAGCAACTCCGAGAAGCCTACAATAGCATTGAGGGGTGTCCTGATCTGATAGGAGAGACCGGATATGAAGGATGTATCGGGTTTAGCAGAAGCGCCTGTAACCTGCTGGTGTTTCAAAAACTCATTTTCGAGTGAAAGGTCGCTGATCATTCCGGTAACGATAAAAGCGAAGATCATCACACCGGCGAACATAAGCAAACGGTTGTACAGTTCACTCAGCGGGACCGCTGTGAAAAGCACCTGCAGAAATGTGTTCTCATCGGTAAATATATAATAATAGATCAGGGCACCGATTACATATAGAAGCAGACCAATGATCAGGCCGTACAACAACACCTTATTCTTTGAATTCATATCAATCCTTTCTGATGGTTTACTTGGAAAAGTAACCGCTTTTGACGTTGTCAGGTAAAATCAGATTTTTTTACGCATCTCATTAACTTTAGTTTCGAGCATAGCAGAAAATAAAAAATAAGAGATAATGGACAAACTTATTCCAAATATATTTGGATCAAGATGGAAGGGAAGCTCAAGATTTGAAATGATAAGGCTGATAGTGGTGAACCCGCCAATAATCATGGACAGTAAAGCTGCGCCGTTGCTGATTTTCTTCATGAATAGAAGGCCCATCATGGGCACGAACAATCCGGAGACCATAAAGGCATACGAATACAACATCAGCTCCAGAACGTTGGGCATTTTCATAGCAATAAGCATCGAAAGCGCACCAACCACAACGGTGACGATACGCGAAAGCGACACTGTATTTTCCCTGGTGTGCCAGCCGAGCAGGTCGGTAAGCACGTTTCCCGAGGCGGCCATAATACAGCTGTCGGCCGTTGACATGATGGCCGAAAAATAGGCCGACATCATCAGGCCCATCAGTCCAACCGGCATGATGTGACGCAGGAGAAGCGGAAGGCCGATTTCCGGATCGATATTACTCTTCATGACTTCATACTGATTGAAAATACCATGTTCAAAGCCGGCCCGGGCAAAGAGTCCGAAAAGCACACCAACAAAGGCCATGATCGGGTATTCGAATAATCCGGCGATGAACCAGGCCCGCTTTGCCGATTTAATACTTTTAGAGGCATAAATACGTTGATAAAGCGTCATCCCGATAAACCAGATGGGGATAATTGTGATCATCCAGTTTACAATATTCTGCCACGAGATATTGCTCAATGAGAAGAAGGAATCGGGAAGTGTATCCCGTATCGCCTGCCATCCGCCAAGTTCATGGATCGATAATGGCAGGCCGATAAAGATAAGTCCGCCAAGGAGTACGATCCACTGAATGGTGTCGGTATAAATCACGGCTTTAAGTCCCCCGAGGGCAGTATAAATAACAGCCACAGCACCCATAATCAAAAGAGCTTCGTTACGTTCCAGCCCGTTAAAGGATGCTGAGGCCAGTTTGGCTCCGGCCAGAATCTGTGAGCTGGTAAAACCCAGGTATCCGATGGCTGAGATCACCGCAGCAATAATCGCAACCTCCTTACTATAAAATTTTCCGAATAGCTGCGGAAAGGTTTGAAATTCGTGCTGGCCCGACAGTTTATGTACACGGGGGACAAGAATAACGGCGGCGAGCCAGGCACCAACCAGCCCGGCAAACAACATCCACGAACCGGCAAGTCCCATAACAAAACCAAGTCCGCCAAGCCCGATAGAAAAGCCCCCGCCCACATCGGTGGCCACTACCGACAGGCCGATATGCAGACTACCCATATTCCGGCTGCCAACATAGTAATCGTCTGATGATTCATTCTTCCTGTAAAAATATAATCCTACAAGCAGCATCACCACCATGTAGGAGCCAAAGATGGTCAGGTCTATCCAATGCATAGGTCAGTCTTGATCGTTTTTATTATTTTACAAAAAGCATGTTACCCCCGTCGCCGGCAAGCAAAACAGCATTCACAGGAAATCCGTGAACACAACCTTCCTGAGAGGGATGCTGCCGGTCCGGCGCTACTGTAACGCAGCCATCCCTTTGGATAAACTGATTGGTTACTTTTCAAAGGGCATCAGGTGTTCGGGCACTTCGTCCCCCTTCAGATAGGCTGAATAACGGGCACAGTTATTCCAACCATGTGAACCGCGGTTACAAAATACATTTCGCAGTACATGCAGGGGCGAATCGAAGTCTTTGACCTCACCTTTATACACAGGGCAAACCCTGTTGAACTCACATAATTCTTTTGCTTTCACGTTTCGGTAGATTTTTTGTATAAAACATTCATACTCTCTATCTGTCCCGAAATATTTGTATTCCGAACCAGTGTTCCGGAGTAACGGTAACCCATCCTTAGAAACGTCCTGTTCATGGCAGGTGAGTTGAGCCGTGCAATGGTAAAAAACGTTTTCATCCCACGGTTGGTCATACTCTCCTCCATTTTATCAAGCAGGCTCAAGGCCAGTCCGTTGCCCCTGAATTCAGGATTAACAGCAAAATCTGTCATTTCCACCGCCCTATTGCCCTTGTCTGTCTCGGCAGAAGAAGCGGCTACCAGCTGCGAATTCCGGTCGAAGATCCCGAAATAACTGAAATGACTCTTCATGGTATCGGCCAGGTATACGGGATCGTGAATAGGG
>DASQZK010000364.1:0-6435 GCA_035638735.1 Bacteroidales bacterium | reverse complement strand
GATGGTACTGCAAAAACAGCCCGTTTCGATGGTTTCCGGCGGCCATGGCCCAACCCGATAGTCATGGATGAGGAAACAATTAAACGGGTGAACAACAGGTGGCATGAATACAATACCGGCGTGTTGCTGGATTCGCCTTCGGCCGGATTCATGAAACTTACCAGAGGAAAAGGTGCTGTGGCTTTTAAAAATGATACCCATTGAACCCGAAAAAGCAAACCTCGTTAGACGGATAATTAAACTAGAATGCGAAGCGTAGTATACCTGATCATCTTTTTTATATTCATGTTTTCCTGCCATGTTAACGGTCAGGTCAGACAAGACCGTACGCTCAATGCCGAACTTTTTACTATTGAAGAGGGACTGTCGCAGACAAGAGTCAATGTCAATTATGTTGATTCTTACGGATTCCTCTGGGTCGGAACCAGTGACGGTCTTAACAGGTATAATGGCTATAACTTCAGGGTTTTCCGCCACCAGCCTTTTGATTCGGCCAGTATCTCCAATAATTATATACGATGTATTACCGAAGATGACAAGGGCAACCTTTGGGTGGGGACCAATGACGGCCTTAACTTTTATGACAGGCAAACAGGTGAATTCACCCAATATAAACATTCGTTTCTTAAGACTTCCGGTACGGTAAACCTGCAGATCTATGCTGTCTTTATCGATAGCAAGCATCATGTCTGGTTTAAAACCGAACGCCACCTTCACAAGCTCAACCTGCAGACCGGCGAAATAAAATCCTACAAGCACTTCTATAATGAACATGTTTCACCCCTGCTCGATATCAATTGTGAAATACTGGAAGATATTAACGGTCTGCTGTGGTTCGGAACGAAAGACGGCCTGTTTGCCTTTAACCAGTCAACAGGTAAATTCACCTATTATTTCCACGATCCGCTCAATCCGTTGACCATTTCTTCAGACCAGATAAGAACAGTTTTTGAAGATAAGAACGGTGAACTGTGGATAGGTACTACCGACGGACTCAACCGCTTCGACCGGATACACAATACATTTCGGAGGTTCTATCCCGACAGCGCTCCTTTTACAGGTAATCCTGTGAATGCAGTCAACAGCATAGAAGAGGACAGGGATGGTATGCTCTGGCTGACGACAAACGCGGGAATAAGCCGTTTCGATAAACGGAATTCGGAATTTGTCAACCATCATTCATTTTACATACGGAAATCGCCTGTAAAATTGTCTGCTTTCAATACAATTGTGATGGACCGGTCCGATATATTGTGGGCAGGCGGTTTCCAGGGGCTTATAAAGATTGATTTGAAACCCCGGAAATTCAGGCTGTATAACTCATCGGCCAGTTCTTTTCCACGGCTGACATCCGACATGGTATCGGCTATTTTCAAGGATGACCGGAACCGTTTATGGGTTGGCCTCTGGAATTCCGGGCTTGATGTAATTCAATGGCCCAAAGGTGACGTTACGCATTATTCACGAAATGAGGTTAATCCGTCACGGCAAATTATCAGTAATAATATCAGGAGCATCGTTAAAGACCGGCAGGGTAAAATATGGATTGGAACGAGTGAAGGGGTAAGCATTTATATTCCTGCCCAGGACCGCTTTTACACATTCAGTGAATACTTTCCCGAAATACCCGGTAATGATATTGACGGCCGGCATATTTTCGATATCACCCAGGACCGCCGGGGTGACATCTGGATAGGTACCGATGACGGCGCATTCAGGTACCAGAGGAATCTTAACCTGCTGTCACATATCAATAAAATCTACAATGACAGCATTCAGTCGGTTATAAAATCGGTTTACAGCATTGTTACCGACAAGGAAAATAAAGTTTGGTTAGGAACGACAAACGGTCTTATCTCGTACTCGCCCGGTAAGAATATTTTCTACCTTTATTCACGTCAGGACAGTTTAACAGGCCTCGCAGCCAGGACGGTTTATTCACTTTTCATCGATTCCAGGGGTGTCCTGTGGATAGGCACTCCCTCCGGCCTGAGCCGTTTTCATGATGAAGAAAAAACGTTTACCCATTATACTGAGAAAGAAGGATTGCCAAACAATTTTATTTACAAAATTCTGGAAGACAGCGATTCACTGCTATGGCTAAGTACCAATAAAGGGCTCTCACGGTTCAATCCGGAAACCGGCATCTTCACAAACTATACTACTTCGGAAGGATTGCAAAGTTATGAGTTTAACCTGGGAACGGGCTACTATGCCCATGATCATGAAATGTTTTTCGGCGGTATTGCAGGCTTCAATGCCTTTTACCCCGGCAAATTGCCCGTAAACCCGGAAAAACCCGAAATTGTCATCACGAGCCTTGAAACAATTGACGAACACGGGATCAGCAATCATCATGTTCCAATGAATAATCCAAAGATTATAGTTCAATATAACCAATCGTTTACCATAAGGTTCAGTGCTCTCGACTTTACAACACCTTCAAATAACAGGTATCGCTATTCGCTTAAAGAGTTGGGCAGGGATGAGAAATGGATCCCTCTTGGCAATCAGCATTCCGTTACCTTCTCAAACCTGACGTCCGGAGAATATGTCTTCAGGGTTACTGGGACGAACAATGACGGGATATGGAACGATGAAGGCGCTCAGGTACGGATAATTGTCGAGGCCCCATTCTGGAAAACGCGTTTAGCTTATTTTTCATACATCTTACTGGGTATTTTGCTCGTGTACGCTCTCACCCAGTACCGCACAAAAACCCTGAGACGTTCAAACCGCATTCTCAGGGAAAGAGATGTGGCAGCCAGGGAAGTGGCCCGTCAAAAAGACCTTTTGAGCAGACGAAATAAGAATATTGAAGACAGCCTCAAATATGCCCAGCGTATCCAGCAGGCTATGCTGACCACCTCCAGACTCTTTAAAGCCATCCTGCCCGGTTCCTTCATATTGCACAAACCCAAGGAGATTGTAAGTGGCGATTTTTACTGGATTTCTGAAATGGAAGACAAGGTTTTTGTAGCAGCCGTCGACTGTACCGGTCATGGTGTGCCAGGTGCCTTTATGTCCCTGATAGGATTTGAACTTTTCCGTAAAATTATTAATACCCAGCATATATTCGATCCGGGAGGCATATTAAATGGTCTGAATTCAAATTTTGAGGAGATTTTTGGCAATGTCGAAGATGTTGCCCTGAAAGACGGTATGGATCTGGCGTTTTGCGTGCTGGACAAAAAAACCAATATCCTGGAGTTTGCAGGTGCCTTTAATCCTCTTTACCTGATTCGGGAGAACAAACTCATCGAAGTGAAGGGAGACCGGTTTTCGGTAGGTGCCGATACCGAGCCCGACGATCCGATGAGAAAGGTCTTTACCAGTCATAAGATGAAGCTCGAGAAGGACGATATGATCTATATTTTCACCGACGGGTATGCTGACCAGTTCGGAGGTCCCGAAGGTAAAAAATACAAGTACAGACGCTTCCGTCACCTTCTTCTTACCATCCATCAGCTGCCTCTTGCAAAACAAAGAGAATATCTCGAAGACAGCATTGAAGAATGGCGCGGAAACCTTGAACAGATCGACGATATCCTGGTTATCGGTATAAAACCGGAATTTGGCAACGGCCAGGTACATGAATAAGCCGGTCGCAGCTTTTATTAATCACCCTCACCAATCACCCTTCCCCTTCTCCTCACGCTTTTTCCACGATGAACCTGGGAGACACGTGATGTCGGCCAACGTACCCCGCAGAATAAATAACGTATGTGGACAGGCCCTGGAGGAAGTCCTCCCGGCAAAGGGTCTCTTCATGGCATAATAAGTTGGAGCTATATCAAATATTGGGAATTAAAAAGCTTCACTATTGGAAATGTTGAACCTCTGGGGTTGCTGCTTTTTTTTCGGCAGACGATTAATTCTCCTCTTCAAGAAGCCGCTTCATCTTGCCAATCAGAACATCTACCTGGAAGGGTTTACTGATGTAATCGTTCATGCCAACCGCCAGGCATTTTTCGCGGTCGCCGGAGAGAGCATTGGCAGTAATGGCAATAATTGGTGTCTGGGTATTGGTGCTCGATTCGATTTCCCTGATCTTCTTTGTGGCAATAATGCCATCCATGACGGGCATCTGTATGTCCATCAGGATAATGTCGTACTTCGCGGTGCCGAATCTGTCGAGTGCTTCCTTACCATTCAGGGCTACGTCAACATTCCTGACTATGTTTTTCAGACTGAGTAGCACTATCTTCTGATTGATTAAATTGTCTTCAACAAGCAGAACATTGGAGTTGCTGAGGTCAACTTTCTGTATCTCTGTTATAGACAGTTTGTCGACAGGCTGGTCGATACGCCGGCTAAGATCTTTCTTGTACCTTAGTGTAAAGGTGAAGCGTGTTTTACTGTCCTTCTTATCGGTGACCAGATTGCCCCCTGAAAATTCGATAAGCCTTGCTGTATTTGGCAGTTCAGGCATAGAAAATGAAGCCGGGGATTCAGCGCAATTCTCATCCGGCTTCCCGTTGATCTTCCCGTTTCTTTTCGTCAAAAAGCACGTTTCAATGGAGAAAAGAATTTGAATATCATGTCTGTCATCGTTAAGTGGTGAAGCATTTATCATCAGTCTTAACGCGTTGCCTCCGGCTTGTTGTATTATGCTTTGGAGTAGATTGAGAAAAATCTGTTTGAGCAGTATCGGGTCACCAATTAAATAGTTGACGAGTAGTTCAGACACATTGTACTCAATGTCGATTGTTTCCTGATTTCGAAAAAGCTTAATGGTATTTGCGATCGTCGATTCGAGCTCGAAAGAGATATTGGTTTCCTTCAACTGCATCATATCCGTTTGCGACACATCAACAATCTTGTTCACGGCATCAACAAGGTTATTGGTAGAAGCCTGCAGTGTATCGATGAGATCCTTCTGGGAATTATCCAGGCTCGACGAGTTTACAAGGTTGTTCACAAGCAGGATGTTGTTTAATGAAGTCCTCAGCTGGTGCGAAAGCCTGGAAATAAATTCATTCTTCTCCTGGGCTTCATGAAGGGCATTCCCGATCTGTTCCTTATACGCCTGTGTTTCTGCGTTCCTTGTGTAATTATAAAGGTAGATGAGTAGTGTCAGGGAGGAATACCCTACCAAAATACTCGAGATAAAAAAGCCATTATTGTTAACCCAGGGAAAGACATCGGGCAGAAGAATGCCGGGTAAAAACAATACAGGCAGCACGATTGAGAAGAACAGTCCTTTTTTTATGCCCTGCAATGTCAAGGTTACTACAGGGTATATCAACAGCCACAGCCAGGCGTTTGGCATCACTGCATAAGCATAGAAACAGTATAAGAAGATAAGGCCCAGGACGGTTAGTAAAACTACTGATGACGTTTCAAACTTTTTAACAGGGGATATGATAATCCGGTTGACAAGAATTATGACAAAACCAGTCAGCAGCACCAGGGCACTCTGGAGATATCCTTCAAAGTAATACCTGAGTCCGACAAAGAGCAGAACCAGTAATGCTATATAGACTACCAGGATGTTCAGGAAAACTTTATGCTTTCGCTCACGATCCTTTAGGGGGATTTCCGGTGACAGAATCCTGATCAGGGTGTCGGAAAAATTCATATAAATCTGTTAATACTAAGATGTTTGGAAAAAGTATTGATTTTACTTGTACAATACCAGTTATTCTTTTACGGCAAACCCGTAAAAAAGTTTCTGCACAACAGCTAACCTCTGTAATATTTTAAT
This sequence comes from Bacteroidales bacterium, assembly GCA_035638735.1. GTDB lineage: Bacteria > Bacteroidota > Bacteroidia > Bacteroidales > DASQZK01. Next base: position 728 of record DASQZK010000364.1, on the reverse strand, counting down.
CATATTATTTTAATACTTTCGTTTATATAATACATTTACAATTCATGAACCGGGTCATTATTCCCGATAATTTTGAACACTGACGCTATGAACCGTATTTCTGTTATTGCTACACTTTTGTTACTAGCAGCAAAACTTGCTGCACAGAGCAGTCAGCCAGGCATGGTGGAATTTACTCCCGATTTTAAATTCAGGGAGGGATTTTATATCGTCTATGATCAGGTAAAAAACAATGATCCTGTTCCGCCTGCCCGGCTTATCACTAATTACGACTATACTGCTTCCGACTTCTACCGGAATATCCTTAATGAAAAAAGAATATCCTTTTTTGACGTCAATGGCGCCAGGCATGATATTGCCATGAACAAAATTTGGGGCTTCAGCCGTAATGGCGTCCTTTATATCCAGGTTGGCGACGGATTTAACCGGATTACTATCGTCGGGAAAATATGTCATTTTGTAGCCAATGTCACCACGTATGATAACCGGTATTACGATCCGTACAACTATTATCCTTATTCTTCTCCCTACTCCATGTCGCCAGGTTCCTACAAAAACTCCGAAACCCGACAGTATCTTATGGATTTTGAAACCGGAAAGCTCTACGATTACGATGTAAACAGCGTTGAAATACTTCTTATGAAAGATGCTGAACTGTATGACGAGTATATGGGATTAAGAAAACGAAAAAAAAAGCAACTAAAATTCTTCTATATACGTAAGTTCAA
>DASQZK010000363.1:0-5281 GCA_035638735.1 Bacteroidales bacterium | reverse complement strand
AGGAGCTGAAGTGCCTGCCCCTGAGCGGTCCCTGCTTTCAATAATGGCACTGAATTCTCCGGGTGTTATCTTCCCGCGGCCTGCTTCCAGGAGCGTACCGACCACCGAACGTACCATATTACGCAGAAACCGGTCGGCCGTAATGGTAAATATCAGGAAGCCTTTGTTTGTGGTCCAGGTGGCCGCATCGATCCGGCAAAGATTTGTTTTGTTCGTGCTGTGCAATTTGCTGAATGTCGTAAAATCACTGAAATTCAGAAGCATGGTTGATGCTTCGTTAAGCCGGTCTACATTTATCTCGTAAGGGATGAAGGTGGTGAGACCTTTTGCAAAAGGATGTTTCTTCTGAACAATGAGGTAACGATATGTCCGCGACAGAGCATCAAAACGGGCATGGGCATCCTTGCTGACACATCTGACATCGTATACGGTAATATCGGGGGGTAGATAACCGTTAAGTTTGTAAACCATTTCGTCATTCACAGGCTTTTTCGTGTCGAAATGTGCCACAAAATAACTGGCATGAACACCCGTATCTGTCCGCCCGGCCCCGATAACCGATATGTCTTCCCGGAGAATGACCGACAGGGCCTCTTCGAGTTTCGACTGAACAGTGACGGCATTGGGCTGTATCTGCCAACCATGATAATTGGTGCCCCTGTATGCCAGTTCAATAAAATAGCGCATTTACAAGTGATTTTTGTCCAAAGATATAAAATAGTTGAGCTCCATTTTTGAATACAAAAAATATCAGGCCTTTTCGGGCCGTCTTTTCATATCAGTTCCGGACATCGGCCAACTGACCGTTAGTGAAAAATCGTATCTTAACCTTCTGAAATGGTCAAACAGGTTTAACATTTTTTAACATCAAATTGCTAATTTCCTTTGCATATTCAGCGTTTTAGAGGCAATTTTGGAGATCAAAAAACAACCTTTGCGATAACAGGAATGCTAATTCAGTAAGTTAAATTGATAAAATCATGAGCGAAACGGTGAACATTAAAGAACTTAATGAAAGGATCAAAACAGAAAGTGAATTTGTTGATCTGATCAATATTGAAATGCAAAAAGTCATTGTTGGTCAGAAACGTCTCCTGGAGAGGCTGCTGATCGGCTTGCTTTCCGATGGGCATATTTTGTTGGAAGGGGTGCCCGGTCTTGCAAAAACACTGTCGATAAAAACACTGGCCGACACCATCGATGCGAGGTTTAGCAGGATACAGTTTACGCCCGATCTTTTGCCAGCCGACCTTATTGGCACAATGATCTACAGCCAGAAAAGAGAGGAATTTGAAGTTAAAAAAGGACCGGTATTTGCTAATTTAGTTCTGGCCGACGAGATAAACCGTTCGCCGGCAAAAGTGCAAAGTGCGCTCCTCGAGGCTATGCAGGAAAAGCAGGTCACCATAGGCGAAACGACCTTCCCACTTGAAAAACCTTTCCTGGTACTTGCTACTCAGAACCCGATAGAGCAGGAGGGGACCTATCCCTTACCCGAAGCCCAGGTCGACCGTTTCATGCTCAAAGTAGTCATTACCTATCCCACCATGGAAGAAGAACGATCGGTGATGCGCGAAAATCTCGGGAAGAATTTCCCGGTTCCGGCTAAAATTCTCAAGCCCGAAGATATTCTTAAAGCAAGGGATATCGTGAAAGAAGTTTATATTGATGAAAAAATTGAAAACTATATCCTCGACATTGTTTTTGCAACAAGGAAACCTGAAGAGTATGATCTGGCACAATTTTCGAACATGATCCAGTATGGGGCATCTCCCAGAGCAACCATAAACCTGGCTAAAGCAGCCAAGGCTTATGCCTTTATCAAGCGAAGAGGATATGTGGTGCCCGAAGATGTCAGAGCGGTGTGCCATGATGTGTTGCGGCATAGAATTGGCCTGACATACGAAGCTGAAGCAGAAAATATTAACTCCGTCGACATCATAACGCAGATTCTTAATAAGGTTGAAGTGCCATAAAATACCGTCTATGAAACATCTATTCCTTTACGTTGGATTAATCATGTTGTTCTTTTTTTCCGATACCGGGGCCCAGAGTTATATCGGCCTCAAAAAAGACGATGTCCGTTTGCTGGCCAGGAAATCCGGTTTTCACTCCGATCATATAACCACCAGCCAGTCATTCAATTATTTGAAGTTCGTCAACAGTGCAGATACCAAAACACTGATCGTTTTTTTCTCCGATGATGATATCTCAACGCATACCAGGCTGGTATGCGATTACTCTGAATATGATTTTATAAAGGGCGATTATGATGACAATTGCAGGAAAAAAGGGAATAATAAGTGGGAATTCAATGAAGGAATTAATAAGTACGTGGTGACACTCGAGGAAAAAGAGTGGTATTTCGTGCTGAACGTAAAAAAAAAGTAGATCGTAAACGGGGTATTTTAAAATGGCTGAAGTTGAAACCACGGACCTGATAGGCAAGGTCAGGAAAATTGAAATAAAAACAAGGGGACTCACGCGGCAGGTCTTTGCCGGTGAATACCATAGTGCGTTCAAAGGAAGAGGGGTCACCTTTTCAGAAGTACGCGAATACCAGTATGGCGACGATATCCGGAACATCGACTGGAATGTAACGGCCCGGTTCAACCACCCCTATATAAAAATTTTCGAGGAGGAACGGGAGCTGACCGTGATGCTGATGGTAGATGTTAGCGGATCCCGTAATTTTGGCAGTGACCAGGCCCTGAAAAAAAATGTCATCACCGAAATATCGGCTGTGCTTTCTTTTTCTGCCATCTTCAACAACGATAAGATCGGCGTCATCTTTTTCAGTGACAAGGTGGAAAAGTTCATTCCTCCAAAAAAAGGGCGTAAACATATTCTTCATATCATCAGGGAACTGATCGAGTTCAAGCCTGCCAGTTCCAGAACCGATATGGAGGAGCCACTAAGGTTTCTGACCAATGCCATCAAGAAAAAATGTACAGCCTTCGTCTTGTCCGACTTTATTTCTCCCTCATTTGAAGATTCTCTTAAAATTGCGGCCAGGAAACATGACATCGTCGCGCTTCATATCTACGACAAACGCGAGACGGAGATGCCTGCTGTAGGCCTGGTTAAGTTTACCGATCCTGAAACAGGGGCTGAACAATGGATAGACACCGATTCACAAGCAGTACGAAAAACCTACCGGACCGGCTGGATTGAACACAGCAGCCGGCTGAGTGCTTTGTTTGCCCGCTGTGGTGTGGATATGGCATCGGTTGATACATCGGAAGACTACGTTAAACCTCTAATAAAGCTGTTCAAAAGAAGAGGATGAAAAAGGTTATGAAACAGATATTATTAGTGGCAGCCGCCATTCTGCTGGCCTTCAGTGCTGCTTATAGCCAGGATGTTGCTATAAATTCTTCAATAGATAACGACTCTCTTCTTATCGGGAGTCAGATGAATTTCAATATCGGAGTTACATTACCCAAAGGGTCGTACGTTGTTCTTAATGGTCCCGGGGAATCGGTTGACCAGGGTATCGAGGTTATCAACAGTACCATCGATTCGTCCATGAACGGCGACCGTGTGGACATCAATTATAAATACCTCATTACGTCATTCGATTCCGGCAGGTATACGATCCCGTCCTATAAAATGACAGTCAAAAGTGGGAGCGTGGCTGAAGACTTCTATACCGACAGTATGCAACTTTTTGTCTATTCACCACCCGTAGATACCTCCGCGAATATTAAGGATGTAAAAGCCGTGATCAATGCACCGCTCACTTTCCGCGAAATTCTTCCTTATGCAGGTGGTTTTCTAGGGCTGCTGATCGTTTTGGCTATTATTATTCTGCTGGTACGACGGATGAAAGGAAAGGAACCAGTCAGGCTGAAGCGTGAAGTGGTTGTGCCTCCCTACGTAAAAGCACTACAGACGCTCGATAAGCTCAAGCTTGAAAAGATTTGGCAAAAAGGCAGGGTCAAGGAATACTATGTTGTTCTTTCCGATACTGTGCGAAAATACGTAGAGGAACAATTTGGTGTCGATGCCATGGAATCAACAACAGACGAGACACTGCAAAAATTCAAGCGTTTTGCTCACGATGACCACTTGCTTCTTGAAATGCTGGAAAGCCTTCTGAACCTCTCGGACCTCGTGAAATTTGCCAAAGAGGATCCGACACCGACTGAAAATGAAACGAATTTAAATAATGCATATCTTTTCGTGGAAAAGACCAGACCTGCTGATGTGGGTGTAAAAAACGACGAAGAGAACTAAAGGAATACTGGTATGTGGAATTATCCCTTTGCAAACCCACGGTTAATATATTTGCTGGCAATTTTGCCTTTGCTCATCGTATTTTATGTACTGAGGCAATCGAAGAGAACCGCCGGTGTGCAGATTTCATCCCTCTCATTTTTCAGCCACCAGGGCGTTCCGTTCAGGCTTATCCTCAGACATATTCTCTTTGGCGTGCAGGTTGTCGCTATTGGTTTACTGATAGTAGCCCTGGCCCGTCCGCAGAGTACAGAGAGCTGGAGCGAAACCCAAACTGAGGGCATTGATATTACCTTGTGTATGGATGTCTCGGGTAGTATGCGTGCCATGGATTTCAAACCCAACCGCCTCGAAGCTGAAAAAGATGTAGCAGCCGAATTTGTCAACGGCCGTCCAAACGACCGCTTCGCTGTGGTCGCCTTCAGTGCTGAGAGTTTTACCATGTGTCCGCTGACGTCTGACAGGGCCGTTGTTGTTCAGCAAATAGACAATCTTAAATTCGGCATGCTGGAAGACGGGACGGCCATTGGCCTGGGCCTGGCTACCAGTGTCAACCGGCTTAAAGAAAGCAAAGCCAGGAGCAAAGTGATCATCCTCCTTACCGACGGGGTGAACAACGCCGGCTCTATTGGCCCTCTCACCGCGGCTGAAATCGCAAAGGAATATGGCATCCGCGTCTATACCATCGGTGTCGGATCGGAAGGTACCGCCCCTATTCCAGTCCAGACGATCTTCGGTCAGCAGGTCCAGCAAATGAAAGTCGAAATTGATGAGGAAGTCCTCCAAAAAGTGGCTGATATGACTGGCGGGAAGTATTTCAGGGCCACCGATAAGGAGAAACTCGAAGAGATTTACGGGGAAATCGATAACATGGAAAAAACCATTCTCGATACCCGGAATTATTCAAAAAGGAAAGAGGAGTATTTCCCGTTTCTACTGTTGGGAGTTGTCCTGCTGGCGTTTGAAACGGTTGTTCGTTATGCAGTATTGAAAAGTATACCGTAAAGATCAGATTATGTTCAGGTTCGCGCACGAAGAATTG
>DASQZK010000362.1:0-3643 GCA_035638735.1 Bacteroidales bacterium | reverse complement strand
CCGATAACTGCGTTGTCACAAAAATTTTAATTCCTCTTATTCATTTATACTGCGGATTAAAATTTTTGCACGCTCCCGTTTAGAACGGAACAGGCTTTGTTCCCGAGCATTTTGATCCAGACATCTGGACTTTATTGACAGATTCTAATTAGTAACGTCAATTCTTCAATTACATCGAATGATATGTTTCTGGATGGGTAATGCTTCATTCAGAGCGTTTCCATATAAATACATCATCCATGGTGAGGGGACGGTACTGTGCAAGCCAGTGGAAGCCTTTGAGGTATTTTTCCTCCTCGGGAAACTTGTCGACCGGGTAGTACACAAGGTCCGGATTAACGATGTAAATGATAAAGTCAACCTTGTTTTTCTTGAATTTTATTCTCAGATCGGAGCTTTCCGCTTTATTGACGCCAATGATTTTATTTTTGTCTTTGGCGTAATAGATGGTTTGTGAATTCCCGTCAACATCAATCTGTGTCAGTTCATTATTTTGAATATGCCCCAGCATGGATCGGCCGGATATCTGGTTGTATTTAGCCGAATCTTCACGCGAAATAATAAAGGCGTCGTTGGTCATTTCAAGCCTGTTGGCCTGCTGGTTTTTGATATACAGATTGATAAATTCCGCAGTGATCTGGTTCTCGTCCGACCAAATTACAGGTTCACCGTAAAACCGGAACACGGAATCGATATCGGAATATACCAGTGAATCACATTTACCCTGCAGATCGTTCCGGAACAATTTAACATGGTAGTAGGCTTTGATAATATTGTAATCGGGCAGGGTGTCGGGGACCGATTTTAGCGTGTCAGCGTGCACATATAAGCTGTCATGTTCATCATCTATTTGTATCATGAGTGCACGGTTTGTCAGCATGGCGTAGTCTGATTTCTCGCGGTAAATGGCCTCATTGCCTTTTAGCACGATATTTTGTGTGGTATCAACAAGTACGACATTTTTGTAAGCTTTCCCCAGGCCGGTTTCACGTTCATAATAAAGGCTGTCGCCACTCAGGGTCTTACCCTCACTTTCGAGATAGGCGTTTTTATTGAACTGGGAGATGTTCTGCTTTGTATCGTACCAGCCATTCTCGCAATAGATGAAATTGCTGTCGGAAACTATGTCTGTCGGCCCCAGGAAATAAGCTATTTCGGTAACGGTATTGTATTTAAGCGTATCAGAATACATGGTATAATCGGGGTTGATAACCACGACGCTGTCTTTAAAAAAGAAAAGTTTTTGTTTGGAATAATAATCCCCCTGGATGCTCTCGAGGGTATTGTCGCCGTTTACGATACGTCCGCCGCCCAGGTAAAGCGCAAGATCGCTATTAAAGTCATAGTCGATGTAATCGGTGGTCAGGCGGCTTTCCTTGTCGATCAGGGTAACATTGTTGCGTACCTTTGCCGTCCTTATATCACCGCGGTATTTCAGAAAATCGCCATACAGGTCGAGGGTATCACCCTGCCAGAGATGGACGTTGCTATAGGCATCGACAATGTTTTCGTCCGAATAGTAATAAGCACTGTCACAGGTCATGTAAACGTCTTCATGCTTGAAACGGACATTCCCGATAAGCCGTTTGGCATTATTGCCGAGTTCGTTGTCGAACTCAATGTAGTCGGCATTGATATCGATTTTATGAACCTGTTGGGCCGACACGGCAGGACTAAAAAGGACAAAGCCGGAGAGGACCAGTATGAACAGGAAGGCTGCCCGGTAAACATTGCCGGTGAGAAGGGGATCCTGGTGCCTGGTGATGGTTACCTCTGTATAAGTTGATTCGGCCTCAGACATGTTCGGAAATTTTCAGGATCGCAACAACAACGCAGTAAACAGTAGACATAGCTGGTTAGTCGGTTGTTTTTAACCATCCGTTTTTAATAAAATCGCAGTCTTTGAATGAATCATCGATGTGAATATAGGTATCGTCCTGTTTCGTTTTAATCCAGTCTTCAATAATATCCTGACGTTTCTTTGCCAGGGCCATATTCTGTATCAGGATATAGTCCTGGTCAAGATTAGCCTTGTGGGGATTTGTGCGTGATTTGAGACGGACCACTTTATAAAGTGTCTTACCATTCTCGTCGGTTGCCTCATAAGGGTCGGAGATTTCACCGACCTTAAGATCCCTGACAACCAAATATTCCTTTGTGTCGAGTTGCTTCAGTTCGAATTTTGAAGAACCTGTCTGGGGGTTAACCACCAGGCCGTCATTCATGGCTGTATTTTTATCCTGTGAATAATAGCGTGCGGCGTTTTCAAATGAGGTACTGTCTTTGCGGACGAATGTAATTATGCTATCGAGGCGGGAGATGGCTTTTTCACGGGCATCGGGGGTAACCTTGGGTTTCATGAGAATATGGCGGGTATGGACCCTGTCATCCTTCCTGCCTATAAGCTGGATGATGTGGTAACCGAAATCCGATTTGACGATTTTCGAAATACCTCCAACCTTAAGGGCAAATGCTGCTTTAGCATAGGCGGGGTCGAGTTCACCTCTTGAACTCCAGCCGATGTCACCGCCTTCGGCTGCAGAGGGGCCCTGGGAATATAAGACAGCCAGCGTTTCAAAACTTTCACCTTCCATAATCCGTTTACGAAGTTCCAGCAGTTTCTCTTTGACCTCGAAAATGGCATCTTCACTGAGAGAAGGGTAAGCCACAATCTGTTGTATCTCTACCTGGGCGTCGATAGTGGGTATGCTGTCGGGATCGAGGTCATTGTAAAACCGTCTCACTTCGGAAGGGGTAACCTTGATATCGCCTGTGATTTTTGATTCCATTTGCTGGGTAATGAGCTGATCACGCATCGATTGTCTAAAGTCTTCCTTAATTTCAAGAATTGTTTTTCCAAAATAGGCTTCCAGTTCGTCCTGTCCGCCAATCTGGTTGATAAAATACTGCATCCTGTTGTTTAGCTCAGCATCAACCGTGCTTTCCGAGACTTCAATACTGTCAATCTTTGCCTGGTCAAGCATCAGTTTCTGTTCAAGAAAACTTTTAAAAATATAGCATTTCAGATCGGGAATGGGCACACGCTGCGCTCTCATCTGCAAATACTGGCTTTCGATGTCCGACTGTAGGATGGTATAATCCCCGACGATGGCAACCACCCTGTCAATCATCTTTGGCTGTGCGGAAGCGGCCATTGTTATAAAAAAAGAAGCCAGTATGGTCAGATATTTCAAATGATGATTCTTCATGTTAAGTCCTTAATAAATTTCGACCTGGTTTCGGCTAAGGCCTTCCTTGTAAACCGTATTTTCCAGGTCCTGTATATATTCAATTTTGCGTTTATTCATCAAAACGCTGCGTATATTATCCTTAACCATCTGCAGTGGCGCAACCTGTCCTTCGGGAATACGGTCAATAATATGAATGAAGTGGTAATAAAGCGAATCGCTTGATTCAATATTATGGTTGTAGTTCAGGTACCGGCCGGGATTATCGATTTTCAAAGGTGTTTCCCGGATGAGTTCGTTAAACTTAATCCAGTGGTTGCCGTTAATGATGCAATCCTGTCCGTACGACTGGCAATAGTCTTTGAGGGCCTTCAGGTCGTCGTCCTTCTCCGAACGGTACAACCTCCTTATTTTGGCTATATCGGGAGCATTGAGGGGCACCTTGACGTAGGTTA
>DASQZK010000361.1:0-3617 GCA_035638735.1 Bacteroidales bacterium | reverse complement strand
TGGAGGCCCGGTAAGCAGGGCCACGATGACGGTCTGCAATGCATAAAAGACCGGGAACAGGATCATGGCCAGCGCAAATTTGAAGGAACTGTGAAACTGCGGATCCTTGATCGATTTGAGTTTCTTAAGCGGGAGCCTGTAAGGCAGCCAGTTGTTGAGATAGCCGTAAAAGTACAAGGGAGATGTCAGCAACAGACCAATGCGCTTGTAGATGAGTTTTTTGGTAGTAAACCCCGACCGTTCGAAAATCCAGTTGCGGATGTTAAGCGCCTTCAGGTCCTCCATATAGGTAGTGACCTTTCCGGCCAGCTGGCGAAGGATGTCCGGATCAGATTCAAAGGTACTGTCGAGGATCCGTATCATCTGCTTGTCGGCCCTGAACCTGTCGTAATGCGATCTCCCGATGATGCCGGCCTTGTTTCGCATCCGCTTGTTGTAGATATGCCTCAGACTCTGATACATATCGTACAACTCCGTATTGCCGATATGAATCATGATCTTCTTCATTTCCTCAGCCAGCCTTTCTCTTAGCTCATTCTGCCCTTTGGCTGAGTTCTCGAGGTACGATTCGATATATTCCGACACCTCGATGGGCTGCCCGTAGATGATCAGGATATCCTGAAAAAATTTCTGGTAATGCTCATAGTCCAGGCCCACAGGAACGATCTTTACCCCGTTCTTCTTCCCAAACTTCTCCTGTGCCCTGAGAGCAATCCGCATCGTCCCCTTTACCAGTGGACGCAGCTGCCGTTTATCACCGTGATTGCCTTCGGGCATGAGGCATACCGGTACATGATCGCTGAGGATGGCTTCGGCAGAATTGAAAATCTCTTCATTCCTTGACAGCTCACCCGCACCGTCACGGATGCGGTATATGGGAAGGATTTTAAGTGTGCGGAGGATCTTTGCCTGTCTCTTCTTTTTGAAAATGTCGGCCCTGGCCATAAACACCGGATCGCTGCCGCAGGTATTCAGGACTGCCAGCGCGTCCATCAGGGCATTCTGATGGTTCGGTGTTAAAATGTACTGGTCGTCCCAGGGGATGTTTTTCTTGTCAATAACCTGCACATGCCTGTAAAACCGCTTGAACGCGAAACGTTCATAAGACTTCAACAATGAATAAGTCAGGTTAAACTTGTGAATCGTTTCCTCTTTCCTGTTCATTTACCTTAACTGTTCTTAAAGAATAAACGTTTGAATGAAAATCGTTCTTCCACCGGTATACGCGACCATATTCCGGCAATGGTAAGCCCGGCCAGGATATGCCATATACCCCACCAGGCAGCGATGAAGGCCATACCACCAATCTCCAGGGGTTTTACAACGCCACCCACAACGATGGCTGTTGGGAATACATTCGGGTTGAAAAGAAGCACCAGCCCCAGCCCCGAATTCTGAATACCGGTTTCGATAGTGATAGACCTCCTGTCAATCCGTTCAAGCTTAAAGAGGGTAGCCGCCGAATAACCCGTGGAAAGGGCAAAGGCATTGTGAACCAGAACAATAAGGAATATCCAGGTGATATGATTTATAAAATAACTGTAATTATTGGAGAAGGCCAGGATCACGATTCCCATGAAAATAAGGATGGAGAGATTCTTTATGGGTTTCACGATTTTAGAGGTGGTTTGCGGGAATTTATGGTTGAACCACATGCCGATGGTAAGTGGGATGCCCAGGAGTATAAAGACCGTTTTGAACATCTCGAACGCATCAATGGTAAGTGGCTGCAGGAGATGCTGTGCTTTGACGTTGTATGACAAGATGTACAGCTTCCCCCAGAGGGCAAAGTTCAGCGGAGTCATAACGATGGCTGCAATAGTGGCAATAGCTGTCAGACTCACCGACAGGGCTACATTTCCCTTGGCCAGCGAGGAAATAAAATTTGAGATATTTCCCCCGGGGCATGAGGCCACCAGGATCATGCCGAAAGCAATGGTTGGCGTGATAAACCGGCTGAATACCATTATAAGGATGAAGGTGACCGCCGGCAGCAGGAAGAACTGTGACAGGAAGCCCACAATTGTCGCCTTCGGATTCATAAATACACGTCTGAAATGTGCAGGCTTAATCTCAAGGGCTACACCAAACATGATAAAAGCAAGGGTCAGGTTGAGAACAAACAGTCCTTGCGGTGAGAAATTAAGGTGCAAGCTGTCTAACGACTGTAAAGCTTCTTTCATAAGTTATGAATTAGGCTCTTAATTATTTCCGGCTGTAATGTGCTGAATATGAGCAAACCGTAAATACAGAACAAGGGCAGAGCTCTTTTTTTATATGCGACGAAGTTAGCAAAAATTTAATTTGTCCCGCAAAATTCTTAATTTATCGCCTTTATTTTAAACTGACTAATGATAACCTTTTATGAATACAGATTTTATTCCTGTCGACCCACAGGATGTCACCGATAATGTTTTTAAGCTCATTGGTGACGACTGGATGCTGATTACCGCTGGTGATGAGAACCATTTTAACACCATGACGGCCAGTTGGGGTGGACTGGGCGTTTTGTGGAATCTACCCGTGGCCGTTTGTTATATCAGACCGCAACGGTACACCTTCGGTTTTGCCGAGAAATGCGACTACTACACGCTGGCTTTCTTCGGAGGGGAACATCGCAAAATTCTGAATTTCTGCGGATCCAAATCGGGGAGGGACTACGATAAGATCAAAGAAACCGGCCTGGAACCGTTTGTAACTGAAAAAGGTAATATCGGGTACAATCAGGCCAGGCTGATCATGGAATGTAAAAAACTATACGCCGATGATCTGAAAGCAGATAATTTTCTCTTACCCGACATCATTAAACGGAATTATCCTAAATCGGATTTTCACCGGTTTTATATCGCCCAGGTAACTGACGTGTGGATCAGAAAGTGATAGTAGAAAATCTTCCACGCCAGAGCATGTGTAATAATTATACAATTAGTGTGTAACTATTACACTTTTTAGCCGATGACAACTTTTTAAGACCTCCTGTACCGTGGTTTTAGTGACCTGGGGAGTGTCATACCCGGGTAATCCCTGCCTAATAAGGGAGATGTAAGTACTCGTGTTGTGAAACCACCGCTGTCAGTGATCATTATTCCAGCTGGTTTGTTTTTACCACAAAGATGTTTGTATGTCCGATAAAAAGCCCGGCGCGGACACGCCTGTAATCCTGTACGATGAATATTGCAATCTGTGCAGTGCCACCGTGAAATTTGTTTTGCGCAACGATCCACGGGGAAAATTCAGCTTCCTGGGTCTGCGTTCAGGCAAAAGGAAAAAGTGGTATCCGTTGTCGGTAAACGAGGGAGCTTTTAAATCGGTAATCCTGGTTGAGAACGGTGAGAAATATTACCGGTCAGGGGCTGTACTACGCATATTCAGGCGCTTACGATTCCCTGTAAACCTGTTATACGGTTTTGTCCTGGTTCCGCGGTTCATCAGGGATCCTCTGTACAACCGGATAGCTAAAAACAGGTTCCGCTGGTTTGGCAGGAGAGAGGCTCCCCTGGAGGTGGCGCCACGGTGGAAGGACAGGTTTATGGACTCGTAGGGAAGGCGGCATGGTTGAACGATCTCCATGGCGCATGACATCTGCAAGCACGGAGGGCGCAGGGCCGGGAAAGACA
>DASQZK010000360.1:0-3440 GCA_035638735.1 Bacteroidales bacterium | reverse complement strand
ATAATCACCGGTATAGAGGTCCGACAGAAACTCTTTGCTTATGGTTCCTGTCTGCTCCATTTTCATTTTTACAGTTGCCTCTACTTTTTTCTTGAAGGGAATGTCACTTTCCATCACGACAAGAAACTCTTTCAGGGTATTTTCCAGGAGTGACCGGATAATTTCAAGCGCCAGTTTATCCTTATTACCGAAATATTTATAAAAGGTCATCTTACTTACGTTTGCTTCCTCACAGATCTCTTCAACCGTGACTCTTTTCATTCCGTACTTCCAGAATAGAGCTTTACCGTAAGACATGATGTCCAGGTATTTTTGACTTACGTTTTTCATGATGATATACATTTATGGTACAAATATACGAAAAAGATAAACATATACGTAAATCGTATAATATGTTTGATAATATAAATTTTTGAAGGATCGTTTTCCAGGCACTATTGGCATGTAATGAGGCGGCATCGTTTTCGGAAATAGGGATTGAAGTGGGGAGGTTTGAATCCGGAGCAATGGAATTATGGAACGCTCCCGTTTAAAAACGAGAAACGGAAGGTTCCTGGATAAGAGTCACTTTTGGTTTGTTCTATTATGCAGTGCTTGTTGATGACAGGCACGTGCCAGACACCGCAAGGGAGGGCTCCCGGAGGATTATTGCGATATCAGTATTCGGGAGAGATGAATAAAACGTTAAACGTTCGTCACTAAAATTTCCGGTCTTCATAATTATCAGAAGCGGGACCTGGAGTGCTTAATGTTTGCTGATCATTTTAAGTGCGGCCTCAAGGCCGGATGAAAAAAACTCACTTGTTATATTGAACTGGTTTTCGGGTTTGTCATGTACCCAGATATCGGAAATCCTGAGGTAGGCCCCTTTCCAATCGGATTCTTTCCAACGGCCTCCACCACGCAGATCTGGAAGAGGGTCGGGGTAACTGAAGTTCTTATCTACATGTATTTTGATATAGAAATGGGGTTCATCAACGGTATCATTTTGGGGTGAAAAACCGTACTCGACTGATCTGTCCGAATTTTCCTTTGTGGTCACAGGATTGAAAATTTGTGAAGACGTGCAGAAATTGTGTGGCCAGACACGGATATCCGATGTATGTTTGAAAACCCGGTTGAAAAACTGGAGAAGGAATTTCGCATTCGCCCGGTACTTAACCGTTTCTTCCGCGATGCTGGGGTATTCAACAGAGAAGCTCTTTTCTTTATCGACAGGTCCGGTCGAAAGGTTATAATCGATCGACAGGTCGAAGGCGGAAACATTGGCGCCGTAATCGGCCAGGTGCTTCTTAATAAAATTAAAGCCTTCGGTGGTTGTATGGTTCGCCAGATCGCCCATTTGGAGTTCCTCCAGCCTCGATGACAGGATATACAAGGTAAAGTCAACGACATTCAGTCCGATTCTTACCGGCTTTTCTGTCGGAATTTTATCGGTGATCATCATTTTCCTGGAAGCAGAGAATTCCATAGTCGTATTTTCTTCATTCTTTGCTGGGGGAATCATGTGTTTCCCGGTTACAGCCAGAAGCTGTATGGCAAAATGCTGGTTGGATAATACTTCTCTTACCCCTTTTAAAAGGACGGGTTTCAGAGGCATCCATTTTTTTGAAAGAATTTGAATGTCCATGACAAGATTCTAATCGGTTAATGAGTTATTTTGATACACTAATTTTCTAAGAAAAATACGGATATTTTATTCAATGATGTCGACGCCATTCCAAAACGCTACATGATCTTTGATATCTGCAGCTTCTTTCGACGGGTCGGGATAATACCAGGCAGCATCCTTATTGATTTTGCCGTCAACGTTGAGTGTGTAATAAGATGCCAGCCCTTTCCAGGGACACCGTGTATGTTTATCACTTTTTTCAAAGTATTCTTTTTTTACATCTTCGGGCGGGAAGTACTGATTCCCTTCAACAACTTTTGTGTTTTCACTCTCTGCAATGATTTGGTTATTCCATATAGCTTTCATGATACAATATATATAGTTTAACATTACGTTCCAGATCAGGGGTCAGATCTTTTTCCACAAGGCATTAACATACCATTCTTTTTTATCTGTGAAATTTTTTAAAGGTCTGAAGCCTGTCTTTTCAGCCAGGCTGTCAATTTCGTCAAAGGTGAATTTGCGGCTTATTTCAGTCCGGATACTTTCCCATTTATTAAAGTGAGCAGTAAAATCCAACGCTTCAAAGTGCACATCCTGGTTGCGCGTACTCACGAGGAAGGATTTGGCTGTCTGCTCTGCCGGATCATAAACGGGGGTGTGGATGAAGTTGGAGGGATTAAAATCGGCTCCAAGTTCGTAATTCATTCGTGAGAGCAGGTTAAGGTTGAAATCACGGGTATAACCATGTGGATCATTGTACGCATCCAGAATAATGTCGGGGCTTTTCACCAGGTCAAAGCCGGTGATAACGATATCGCCGGGATTAAGAACAGATGAGAGCTGCCTGAAAAATCCGACCGATTCCCCGTGGGAATAATTCCCGATGTTTGATCCCAGGAAAAGATTTACTTTCCGGCAATCGTCACAGAAGTTAAGATCATTAAGTACTTCAAAATAGTCACCTGCTATTTCGGAAACAACAAGTCCGGGGAAAGAAAGCCGCAGCTTTTTAACAAGGTTGAGCAGGGCATCAACGGAGATGTCGATGGGCACATACTTGAACCTGGCCTGTACTTCCAGACAATGAGAAATGAGCAGGCTGGTTTTTAATCCGTCGCCGGCGCCCAGCTCTATTAAGTCAAAACGTCTGTTGTCAGGATTTATCAGTTCGTAGAAATCCCTGGCATTATCTCTGAAAATCTCATATTCGCAATCTGTGAGGTAATACTCGGGCATCCGCATGATTTTCTGAAATATCCGGCTTCCCTCATCGTCATAAAAATATTTTGACGGGATATAGCGAGGAAAAGAAGACAATCCGGTCCGGATATCTTCGGAAAAAATTGTTTTAACTTGTAGTGTATCCATGCCTTATTTTTTCATTCGATTAAAGGAAAAACCTTGCTGTAATCCTTTGTGTTGAAACAATTCCTTCAAGAATTAGTTCGGACATGCCGGTAAGCGAGGATGTCATGCGAGGGTCTTGTCGAGATTACGGTCAGTGATAAGCTTCGTTCTGTTTGTCAGATGAATAGCGTGGCAAATATTCATGTTTCCGGAACAGTTGTGACGGTTCTTACTGTTAGGGATTATTGTCC
Source organism: Bacteroidales bacterium (assembly GCA_035638735.1). Lineage (GTDB taxonomy): Bacteria > Bacteroidota > Bacteroidia > Bacteroidales > DASQZK01. The sequence goes on along the minus strand of DASQZK010000360.1, from coordinate 227 downwards.
TGTTATTTTTCCTGGGCTAAATGTGCTGATGGGCTTAAAGAAGACATAAGAGCACATAAGGCCATAACCCTGCGCTCTTCCTCTTTCGACATTCATCTGTTCGTCTGTTCATCTGTTCATCTGTTCCCGATTCGCCCCGATATATGAAATCGGGGCTATTCGGGACGCGGTCGATATTCCGTTAACGTCCTGTTCTTACCCTAAACTCTCCGCTCAACCGCCTACCT
>DASQZK010000359.1:0-3817 GCA_035638735.1 Bacteroidales bacterium | reverse complement strand
ATGATAAAAATATTTATAATACTGCTCGCCATTAATTACCGCGTCATTTTCAGGTCATAATCACTGATGGAGAACCCGTATTTGAATTGTAATCCATAATTTCTGCTCCCTTGGTAGTAGCCGATATCAGTTCCAAGGGTGTGAAACCCCGTCAACTGCGGAAAAAGGAAGAAAAAGTTGCTCTCGTCCTTGAAATTATTGTACGCCACGATATCCACCGAGTAAAAAGGCTGGAAATAAAGACCTCGCGGCTCGGTGTAGGATGAATCCTGGGCTTGTGCCTGTAAGACAGCTCCCATCGACAATAGAAACAGCAGGACAAAATTTTTCATAGACTATGCTGAATAACTCCCGTTAACGAATAGCGTTAGGGTTTATCTTAGTGAAAAAATGGTAATAAAGGTAGTCCCGTGCCTAAATTTACCCGTCCGGGCGTTCTCAGGCCTTGATCAATAACCGGGAGGGGCATAGGGCAACCTGCTTGGCAGTCAGTGGGTTGCGTTGATCAGTTTATACTTGATGGCCCATGTATAAAATCCGGAATATAACTCGTTCATTTGCTCCAGGTGGTATTGGCCGGTCTCCTGTGGAAAGGAGAGTTGTCCCCATTGGTCCGTGAAGTCTGTTCCATAATTGCCAAAAACATCGTCAACCATTTTGAGAAATATCACCTGGTACCATGCATAATTGGCCACTCCTACACGCACATAAAATTGCTCGAAATCCTTAAGCGAGGTATGAACGGGGTGTATAGAGTCTGCCATTTTTATACCGGTCGACAGCCATTCCTTATTGTCGGACGGATAAAAAGTGGCCAGGTAGGCATAGGCCAAGTAGGTCGCGGCAAATTCGTAGGTCCATTTGTTAGGGGTAGGCAGGTTCAGTTCCTTCGCATAAATATGGCCCAGTTCATGAAATCCAATGAAGGAGGTAAAACGACGGACACGTTGTGGGATGGAGTCACGGGGTATTCCGGAATCCGCTTCCAGGGCTTTATCGATTAAGCGCCCGAGCTGGTGGTCGGGTGTAGCCGGCATGCAAACCACAAAGGGCGGCCCTGATACGAAGGGGAGACCGTAGGGGAGGGAAGAGACCTTGGACCAATCTGCGGAATCGAGCACGGCCAGGCTGAAGGTACGGTTTACACCGAAAGCGGATCGAAAATAGTCGTCGGTCCGACCGTATCGCGAGGCCAGAGGGAGGGCCACCTCTTCATAACCTCGGGAATAGTAGACCTTCATTGGCTTAAGAGCGAAGACTAAATCCAGGCTTTGCACTTTATCCAGGGCCGTCTGTGCGCTTGTCAGTGCCGGCATCAACGATAAAATCAGCCCCCAAGCCGGTAAAAATCGTCTGCCATTCATAATGCTTCTCATTAATTATGGAATTCATATTCAATTTCAAGGAGCTCGCCGCGCCAGTAGGGACGATATTTGCCGTTGATAATCCACGCGACCTCACCTTTGACGGGCACCAGCATGCCGAAACGACGTTCATATTGACTCCAGCGGCCTTCCCACGGCGTCGGGACCGTTGCACCGTTTACCATTCGGCCGCGATCATCGGCAAATACGGAAGCTATACGATATTCAGGATCGAACCGGAAAAGCAGGGTCACTTCTCCGGGACCTTCACCGAGTGTGGCCCGTGCGGAATGTTCATCCACTGCATGCCAGCGCACGCCGCTTTGGGGCAGGAGGGCGGTCGGATACCAAGGTGCTTCTGCCAGGTAGCGCATGCGTTCACCCCGGGCAAGTTCTGGGGTGCCGCGGCTATTGGCTACCGTAATTAGCCCGCCCAACGTTGCATAAAGAATCCCTTCGCCGCGGATATAGGCATCGTGCACATAAGCCTTCAACCCCGGGAACATGTTGATGCGTGCATCCCATAAAAATCCGGGGCTGATGAGGTTAACATGCTGTTGAGCGGTAAAGCTTTTCCATTGTTCACCGGATTCATCCATGTTGAAAGTGCCGCGATGGTGCATTTTAAGGCCATAAGGCAGGGGTTGCCCTGGGCTTAGCGCCGTCTTGAAATAGTACTTCACCGGTTCCGGAAGGTCATTGAGATCGCGTTCGGATTCAAAAAAAGTAGCCGAATTCCTTTGAATACCCGGCGCAAGGTAGGTGAAGAGGCACCGAGTGCGGAAGTGCCAGCGTAAGCGACCCGAAATCATCGCTACTGCGATGACCGTCAAAATACTCCCAATGATCAATAATACCTTAATCATAGATTTCCATTTGTAAATTTCACCCGCCTATAGACCCGGTATTTCATTATAAGACATTTTTATCTTATAATACTACCTCTTTAATACACAGATAGTTAGATGGCTGCTGCATTTATTAAGTAATGATTGGGAAGGCAGTATTTATAGACTGAAAATCCAGGCCGTTGGCAAGGCCTTTAAATGATTAAGGTTCAGAAAGTTATACCTAAGGCTTTGATAAATAGGATTTTTATACGATTATTCGGAAAGTTATGAAAAAGAAGCTCACCCTCTCACCCTTGGCAATCACCGCTATCTATATCCTGGTAGGATTTACATGGATACTGGTAAGTGATACGCTTATATCTCATGTTGCTTCCAACCTGGAGCGTCTCAGCTATTGGCAGTCGATCAAGGGGTCGGTCTTCGTACTGGCTACCGGGTTGTTGATCTGGTGGCTGATCCATCGTTACGCGAAAGAACAGAAACGCGATCGCGACAAGCTGGAAACGGCCTTGCAGGAGAAAGAAGTGCTGGTCCGCGAGATCCATCACCGCGTAAAGAACAACCTGGCCGTCATTTCGGGCCTGTTGGAAATACAGGCCTTTCGCATCTCGGATGAACGGGTACAACAGGTGATGGAAGACAGCCTGATGCGTATTCACTCTATCGCCTTTGTGCATGAGCGACTGTACGACTCCGAATCATTTTCCCGTATCGCCAACATAGAATTTATTGAGAAGCTGATCGGGAAAATCCGTTCCCGATTTAACAAAGGCATGACCTCCGAAGTGCAATTGGAAAAATATATACGTCCTTTTACCCTGGACGTGAACCAGGCTATACCCGTGGCTCTATTATTGAATGAATTGATTACCAACGCCTATAATCACGCCTTTCCGGAGGGCGGTGCGGGCCATATTCGCGTAGAAATGAGCTTGCAAAATAAATTCGTCTACCTGGTGGTGTCGGATGACGGCTGCGGGCTGCCGGAGCAATTCAGCCTGGATGACGATACCAACCTGGGCAGCGTCATGATCAGCATTCTCACCCAACAGCTGGAAGGTGATATACAGTTTAGCAGTCAACCGGGGCACGGCTGTCGATTTGAGCTGACCTTTCCCCGGAAAGTTTATAGGGGCAGCAGCTCTTCGCTGTTACCGGCCGGTTGATTGACTCCAAGGCGTTAGCCCAACATTTTTTCAGCAGCACCTATTCCTTCAGCATAGCCTGATAAAAGAAACCCGATGTAAAGGTGAGTCCTCCCTGTGGTTTCCATCCCCCGGCCAGTTTCTCGTTTACTTTTTCTTCAAAAGCTTTCAGCGATTCCCCATAGATGACGATGTATTGCATAATATCCTGTCTTTTTTTTGATCTGTAGATGGATGGAAAATGAAAAATTACCGCGAGAAAGGAAAAAGGCAATTGGCGTAAGTCACATGCTGCCCGGCCCCAAGAATGCCGACCTAAACTATTCCCAATCTTTTTCATCTCCGGATAAATTTAAAGGGCTACTCCAGGTGGTGCTTAAAGGCGTTTAGGCCTGTGTTTGGAAAATCCCGTTTCCAGGCCCCCGTACGATCCGACGCTAAGCGGGCGGGATCGATC
>DASQZK010000358.1:0-2163 GCA_035638735.1 Bacteroidales bacterium | reverse complement strand
CGACAGGCCGACGAGGAACTCAAGCCAATCAAGGTTAGTAGCATCGCCGAAGAAGCACTGAAACTGATAAGATCGACCATCCCAGCCACCATCGAAATGAGGCAAAATATTGAGAGCGACTCCCTGATCATAGGTAACGCCACACAGATGCATCAGATTTTCATGAATCTTTGCACCAACGCGGCACAGGCCATGCAGACAGATGGCGGCATTTTGGAAGTCGGCCTTAAGGATGTCACAATCGGTAAAAACGCTACGATACCGGAGTTGGCCTTGAAAGCCGGCAGTTATTTAACAGTGACGATATCTGATACCGGCACGGGTATGGCGCCGGACATCATCAGTTTGATTTTTGAACCATATTTCACGACCAAGGAACTTGGAGGAGGAACAGGGATGGGCCTTTCCATGGTTCACGGTATTGTCAAAAGCTGGGACGGCAGGATCGCCGTTGAAAGTAAGGTGGGAAAAGGAACAATTTTCACGGTATACTTCCCTCTTATCCAAAAGGAGCTTGAGGCAAAATCATATCCAATAGAGAAGTTTCCTTCAGGCACTGAAAGAATTTTATTCGTCGACGATGAACCTTCCATCGCAAAGTCGAGCAGCCTTATACTCAAGAGTTTAGGCTATAAAGTTGCCACTCGAACCAGCAGTATAGAAGCATTGGAACTATTTCGCTCAAAACCGAATGATTTTAACCTGGTCATTACGGATATGACCATGCCGAATATGACCGGCGACAGGCTGGCGTCTGAATTAATTCGGACAAGAGCTGATATCCCTGTTATTCTCTGCTCCGGCTACAGCAGAAAAATCTCAGATGACTCAGCAACGGCAATCGGCATCAAGGCAGTTGCATACAAGCCGATTATCAAGGCGGACTTGGCAAAAATTGTCCGAAAAGTATTAGATGCTGGTCGGAGCGAAGCATAGATCCCGCTGAAGGCGGGGATGAAATGAAAAGCTGGCGGAAAAGGAACGCGACAATGTCATTCAGGAACTTAAAAAGACCCTTTCTGAAGTCAAAACACTACGGGGTTTTCTACCGATTTGTTCTATATGCAAAAATATACGGGATGACCAGGGTTCCTGGAATAAAATAGAATCTTATATACGTGAATATAAATCTGGTGAAAAATACTTTCTGGAAATGCAAGAACATTTGATTTTCGAGCGATTTCGAAAGGTGAAAGGTTCGGTCATTGGTTCGGGACACAACTCTTGGAAAGCGATTATGGTATTCTTTTAAGCCTTCCTTGCAGTGTATTTTGAGTGGTTCACAGCAGCGGGGTTTTAATAAAATCCCGAAATGAGCAACCCTGTGAGTCCCCCGGCAAAGTCGCGGAGTTACCCTTCTTTATTGTGGTGCAATGATAATGGCAATAAAAATTCTCTCCATTCTCATGGTGTTGATAGGGACAGCGGTCCTCTCTCTGTCCTTTTCTCCGGCCATTAAAATCTGTAGAAATCTCATCGGCAGGGTCCGTAGAAAATGGATTATCATCATCTATCTGATGGGGTTTTTTATCTTTGGCTACCTTTCCTTCGACATTATCTTGATCATCAATCTGCCGTTCCCAATTGAACTTGTGACAGGTTGTGTGTTCCTGGGAGGGGCGGTATTTGTTTTTATTATTATGAATGTTTCCCTGAGCACTATTGTCGCACTACAAAAAGCTGAGGAGACGATCCACGTCGCTAAGGACGATTGGGAGAGCACCTTCGATGCCGTTACAGACATAATCACAGTTCACGATATGGATTTCAACATTATTCGTGCAAACCAGGCAGCAAGGGAGATATTCGGACTGCAACAAAACGAGGGAACACATTTAAAGAAGTGTTTCAGATGTTACCACGGAACTGATAAACCGCTGTTAGGATGCGTAAGCTGCCAGAGCCTCCAGACAGAAAAGCCTTCTGCTTTTGAAATGTTCGAGCCTCATCTGAATAAGCACCTCGAAATCAGGGCAATGCCGAGGTTTGGGAATGATAGCCGACTGGTTGGATTGATTCATGTCGTCAGAGACATCACCGATCGCAAAAACGCCGAACGAGAAAAATTAAAGCTCGAGTATCAGCTCCGGCAAGCATATATAATGGAATCCATTGGAACCCTGGCCGGCGGTATCGCCCACGATTTTAATAATATTTTATCGT
>DASQZK010000357.1:0-6461 GCA_035638735.1 Bacteroidales bacterium | reverse complement strand
AAGCTGGTATTAGTGATTTTGACTGGGAATCATTTGATGACGATTCCACAGATTTCGAACAGAACGAACAGTCAAAATTTGAAGAAAAGTATAATGATACTCTTTCGACTATTGCCGAAAATGAAGTAACCGACGGTACGGTAATCTCCATGAACAAAAGGGAGGTCGTGATCAACATCGGTTACAAATCTGAAGGTGTAGTCAGTCTGAACGAATTCCGCTACAATCCCGACCTCAAACCGGGCGACACTGTTGAGGTGTATGTTGAGAGCAAAGAAGACAAAAAAGGTCAGCTCGTTCTTTCACACAAAAAAGCAAGGGCCATGAGATCATGGGACCGTGTGAACGAAGCTCTCGACAAAGACGAAGTAATCAAGGGTTACATCAAGTGCAGGACCAAAGGTGGTATGATCGTCGATGTATTCGGTATCGAAGCTTTCCTCCCGGGTTCGCAGATCGATGTTAAACCAATCCGCGATTACGACGCTTATGTAGGAAAGAACATGGAATTCAAAGTTGTTAAGATCAATCACGAATTCAAAAACGTTGTTGTTTCTCATAAAGCGCTTATCGAGGAAGAACTCGAACAGCAGAAAAAAGAGATCATTGCCAAACTCGAAAAAGGACAGGTTCTCGAAGGAACCGTCAAAAATATCACTTCATACGGTGTATTTATTGACCTTGGCGGTGTCGATGGTCTTATCCATATTACCGACCTCTCCTGGGGCCGTGTTAACCATCCTGAGGAGATTGTGCAGCTCGACCAGAAACTTAACGTGGTTATCCTCGACTTCGATGATGATAAAAAACGTATTGCACTTGGTCTTAAACAACTTACGCCGCACCCATGGGATTCTCTCGATGAAAACCTCAAAGTGGGTGACCAGGTTAAAGGAAAAGTTGTGGTTATGGCCGATTATGGTGCCTTCGTTGAAATAGCACCGGGTGTTGAAGGTCTTATCCACGTTTCCTAAATGTCGTGGTCACAGCACCTGCGTAGTGCCCAGGAATTCCTGAAAGTAGGCGACGAAGTGGAAGCTGTTATCCTTACACTCGACAGGGAAGACCGGAAGATGTCTCTCGGTATGAAACAACTCAAAACCGACCCATGGGAAAAAATTGACGAAAAATATTCCGTCGGTTCCAGGCATACAGCTAAAGTCCGCAATTTTACCAACTTTGGGGTCTTTGTGGAAATCGAAGAAGGTGTTGACGGCCTGATCCATATCTCAGACCTTTCATGGACCAAGAAGATCAAGCATCCCGCTGAATTCACGAACATCGGTGATGACATCGAAGTCGTTGTACTCGAAATCGACAAAGATAACAGACGTCTCAGCCTTGGTCATAAGCAGCTCGAAGAAAATCCATGGGATGTATTCGAATCCATTTTTGAAGTAGGCTCCGTTCACGAAGGTACCATTATCGAAATGACGGAAAAAGGCGCCATTGTTGCCCTTCCTTATGGTGTTGAAGGTTTTGCAACTCCGAAACATCTTGCTAAGGAAGATGGAACACAGGCTAAAGCCGATGAGAAACTCGAATTTAAAGTGATCGAATTCTCAAAGTCTGCCAAGAAAATCATCGTTTCCCACAGCAGGGTTTTCGAGGACGATCAAAAGTCTAAAAATGAGACCGAAAGGAAAACGGCTGACACGACCGCACGTAAGACTCAGAAGAAAATCAGGCAGAACCTTGAAAAGACAACCCTGGGTGATATCTCTGATTTAGCGGCACTTAAGTCAGAAATGGAAGAGAATGAGAAGAAAAATGCTGAAAAAGACGAAGAAAATAACTAAATTAGCTTTGTAAATTAAATTTTTCAGCAATGGAATTTAAAACAGACAAATTTGAAACCCATACTTTGATAAAAGTATTGGAAGAGAAACTGGATACACATGTGGCTCCAACCCTGAAATCAGAATTGGTGCTCATATCCGGCAATGGCGAAAAGAATATCATACTCGATCTGAGTAACTGCCGCTATTGCGATTCTTCCGGTCTTAGTGCCATCCTTGTCGCTAACCGTTTGTGCAAAAACGCCAATGGCGTCTTTGTGCTGACGGGTCTGAACGATGCTGTCGAAAGGCTGATTACAATCTCCCAACTCGACACCGTTCTAAATATTTCCGACACGGTGGAAGAAGGTATGGGTTTAATTAAAAGTGCTGAAAAATAATCAGACTGATTATAGTGACATTCTCGTTAACCATATTGGGCAGTAGTTCAGCATTGCCCACTTCAAAACGTTTCCCAACCGCTCATTTGCTCAATGTAAATGAGCGGTTTTTTTTAATCGATTGCGGCGAAGGCACGCAGATACAGCTTCGCCGCTTCAGAACCCGCATGGGACGCATAAACCGCATCTTCATCTCACACATGCACGGTGACCATATCTTTGGCCTTTTTGGTTTGCTCTCCAGTTACCAGCTCCTTGGCCGTACCGCCGATCTGCACATCCACGGGCCCGGCGAACTTAACGAACTGATCGGCTTTTACAAGAAAAACTTTGCACAGGCCGGCGATTTCAGAATCATCGTTCATGCCGTCAGTCACCGTCGTGCCCAGGTTATCTTTGAAGACGAGAGAGTGGAGGTGACAGCCTTCCCCCTCAGACACAGGGTGCCAACTTCAGGCTACCTGTTCAGAGAGAAGCCGGCAGAACTGAATGTAAGGAAAGATGCGCTCGACATGTATAAACCACTGATCGAACAGGTGGTGGCCATCAAAAAAGGGGAGGATCTCATATTATCCGACGGTTCAGTCGTTCCAAACGAAGACCTGACGCTTCCACCCTGGAAAACGCGTTCGTATGCCTATTGTACCGATACGGTTTACGATCCGGCTATCGTGGAGATCATCAAAGATGTCGACCTGCTTTATCATGAAGCTACCTTCTCCGACAACGATAAGGAACTGGCTGCAGCAACCCTCCACTCAACAGCCGGGCAGGCAGCCGAAATTGCACGAATGGCAGGCGCACAGAAATTACTGCTGGGACACTTCTCCTCACGTTATAAAGACCTGGATGTTCTGCTCAAACAAGCCGCAGCCGTTTTTCCCGAATCTTACCTGGTGAATGACGGCGACAGCTTCGAAGTGGAAAGGAAGAGAGAATTGCGGCCCTGACCGCTTTTGTGACGTCTATTCCGAATAGATTATTAATTTTACAGGCTCAAAAGTAATATATGACTAAGGTGAAAGAAAAAATTCTGATTCTGGACTTCGGATCTCAGTATACGCAGTTGATAGCAAGGCGTATCAGGGAGCTTAATGTGTATTGTGAAATATACCCTTTTAACGCATTTCCCGAACCCGATGAGACGGTTAAAGGTCTCATCCTTTCCGGAAGTCCGTCATCAGTACGCGACAAGAATGCTCCCATTCCATCGGTGGATCATCTCAGGGGAAAGCTCCCTGTACTCGGAATATGCTACGGAGCCCAATTCCTGGCACATCATTTCGGCGGAGAGGTGACCCCGTCGAATACACGCGAATACGGAAGGGCCCGACTTGGTTTTATCGATACTGAAAATCCTCTTCTTAAAGGGATCTCGCCCAATACCCAGGTCTGGATGTCTCATGGTGATACCATTATGGAGCTGCCCGGGAACTTTCGCATCATCGCCAGTACGGAAGATATCCGTGTCGGAGCCTTCGCCGTGGAAGAGGAAAAAACCTTCGGACTGCAATTCCACCCCGAAGTCTACCATACCACCGAAGGATCTGTCATCCTGAAAAATTTTGTGGCCGGTATCTGCGGATGCCGTCAGAACTGGACTCCATTGTCCTTCATCGAATCAACTGTGGATGAACTAAAACAGACCCTCGGGAACGACAAGGTTGTCCTCGGCCTCTCCGGAGGTGTCGATTCATCGGTAGCTGCCGTTCTGCTCGACAGGGCCATTGGCAATAATCTTACCTGTATTTTCGTCGATAACGGGCTGCTAAGGAAAAATGAATATGAACGCGTTCTTGATTCCTATAAACATCTCGGTCTTAACGTAGTCGGCGTTGACGCCAAAGAAAAGTTTCTCGACGATCTTGCCGGTATCAGCGATCCTGAGCTCAAGCGTAAAAGTATCGGAAAAAACTTTATTGAAGTTTTCGATGAGGAAGCTCACAAATTACAGAACGTTAAATGGCTCGGACAGGGTACGATCTATCCCGATGTGATTGAGTCTGTTTCGGTAAACGGTCCCTCGGCCACCATTAAATCGCATCATAACGTGGGCGGACTACCCGAAAAGATGAAGCTCAGGATCGTGGAGCCTTTAAAGCTGCTCTTCAAAGACGAAGTCAGGCGCGTTGGTAATGCACTGGACCTCCCGGCCACACTCATTGGCAGGCACCCTTTTCCAGGCCCCGGGCTCGCCATCAGGATTCTTGGCGAAGTTACACCCGAAAAAGTCAGTATTCTCCAGGAAGCCGACGATATTTTCATCTCGGCACTCAGGAAAACAGGACTTTATCACAAGGTGTGGCAGGCCGCGGTTATTCTACTTCCTGTGCAATCAGTTGGTGTTATGGGCGACGAGCGGACATACGAAAATGTGGTTGCCCTCAGAGCTGTCGGATCAACTGATGGGATGACGGCCGACTGGTCGCACCTGCCTTACGAATTCCTGGGCCGTGTTTCGAATGAAATCATCAATAAGATAAAGGGAATCAACAGGGTCGTCTACGATATCAGTTCCAAACCCCCTGCTACCATCGAATGGGAATAAGCGGGGCTGCCTGGTGCTGTGTGCTGTATTTTAGCGTTAGATATCAACAATATAAGCCCTGTTGTTGTTACATTTTATAATTTCCCTTCGTTAACCAGGTGAGGGAATGAAGCAGGAAAAAAGACCCCGGTCCGGGGTGTCAATATCTAATATATAAGGACACCTTAGCCTGTTCGTTTCCCGGTGTTGAAACCAAATGGCCCGCTATGCGTACCACACAGGAAACGAGTTGCCGAATGAAGACGTATTTTTAAATACTCCCGCTGACCTCATCATCCTCCGCGTTGTTTAACGGCAGGACCTTGAGAAATAATGAGGGTTTTACATAACTGATTAATTCGTGTCTTATGAAATTAAAAAAATTCATCATTGTCCTGGCTGGATTGTCAATACTGATATCCTTTCCCGGTTATGGCCAGATTACCGAGCAAACCCTTAAATTTGGAGAGGTCCTGAACGATATTTCACGGTATTATGTCGATACGGTAAACGAAGAACAACTGGTCAGCAAGACGCTTCGTCAGATGCTTCATGATCTGGATCCTCATTCAACTTACATGAGTAAGGAAGAAGTCAAAGCAGCCCAGGAACAACTAGAAGGCGGATTCGAAGGCATTGGCGTTTCCTTTAATATCCTGGACGATACCATTTTTGTCGTTAACCCTATTGCAGGTGGCCCTTCCGAGAAAGTGGGCATCCATGCCGGCGACCGTATCGTAAAAATCGATGGTGAAAATGTGGCCGGGGTGGGGATCACCAATCTCGACGTCATGAAAAAACTGAAGGGCCCAAAAGGCACAAAGGTGAATGTAAGCATCCAACGTCGCCGCGTTGATAAATTGCTGCCGTTTACCATCACCCGTGACGAGATACCGATATACAGCCTCGATGCCTCGTATATGGTCGGAGACGATGTTGGCTATATTAAACTGGCCCGTTTCTCCAATACCACCATGGACGAGTTCTCCGGGGCGATGACCAAACTCCAGGACCAGGGGATGAAGGACCTCATCCTGGACCTTACCGGAAACGGCGGCGGATACCTCTACGTGGCCATTGACCTGGCCGACCAGTTCCTGGCCGGACGGCGTATGATCGTTTATACCAAAGGTGTTCATAACCCCAGAAAAAACTATTATTCAACCGATAAAGGCTCCTTTGAGACGGGGAAGCTTATTATCATGATCGATGAGACGTCGGCTTCTGCCTCCGAGATTGTCTCCGGAGCCATGCAGGACTGGGACAGAGCTGTGCTGGTGGGCAGGCGTTCCTTCGGGAAAGGTCTGGTACAGGGTCGCTTTGAACTGAACGACGGGTCGGAGATCAGACTTACCGTAGCCAGGTATTTTACCCCGGCAGGCAGGTTGATCCAGAAATCATACTCCAAAGGGTACGAAGCCTACTCACACGAACTTCTCGAACGTTATAATTCGGGTGAACTCAGTGGTGAGGATACCAAGCATTTCCCGGACTCTCTTAAGTTTCATACGCTTATTAAAAACCGCGTGGTGTACGGTGGAGGCGGTATCCTGCCCGATTACCTGGTTCCGATTGATACCTCGGAATATTCCGATTATTATCGCGACATCATCAGCCAGGGCGTGCTAAACCAGTTCATTCTGGAATATGTCGACAATAACCGGAAATCATTAAAATCATCTTATCCCGACTTTCAAACATTTAAAAAGAATTTCTCCGTCACGCCGGCTATCGTTGCGCAATTACGCAAATATG
>DASQZK010000356.1:0-8246 GCA_035638735.1 Bacteroidales bacterium | reverse complement strand
CGATGTATGGGAACATGCCTATTACCTCAAATACCAGAACAAGCGTCCAGAATATATTGATGCATTCTGGAATGTAGTTAACTGGGATGAGGTAAGCAGGCGTTTCAGCGTATAAATTGGTTTTGGTTAACCGTTTAAGTTGGTAGTTAGTTGGTTTTAGGCTGATTTCCTTATGGGGAAACAGCCTTTTTTTGTGCTGTCTTTTCCACCAGGTGCATCACCCTCAACAGGTTGCCTCCCCATATTTTGCGGATATCCTTCCCGGAATAGCCCCGTTTCAGAAGTTCGGTAGTGATATTTGGAAGCTGGCTCACATCGTAGCAGTCGCTCACACCACCGCCACCGTCGAAATCGGTACCGATACCGACGTGGTCGATACCTGCCACATTTACGATATGGTCGATATGGTCGACAACCTGTTTAACGGATGCAAGTTTGGGTGGGAAGTCAACATCAACCTTATGCCAGTCTTCCAGGAAAGCTTGTTTGCCGGCATCGTCAAGGGTATAATAGTCGCCATGTTTGGCAACAACGGCTTGCTTTGCCGAGTCGCGTTGCGGATTTTTTTCCGGTGTTTGTACATAATCGCTCAGGATACACATCTGTATAACACCGCCGTTATCAGCCAGTTTTCGGAGCATGTCATCATCAAGATTCCTCGGATTATCGCAGAGGGCTCTGGCACATGAATGAGAAGCAATGACCGGGGCTTTCGACAGGTTGATAACATCGTAAAATGTTTCATCGGAAGCATGCGAGATGTCGATCATGATGCCCAGGTCGTTCATTCTGCGGACCACCTCCGAGCCCAAATCCGACAACCCGTGAAATTCAGGACCTTTATCGTCGGTCGACGAGTCACAGATGTCGTTATTCTTCGTATGGCAAAGGGTGATATACCTGACTCCCCGGTTATAAAAACTGTCGATGAGGCTGATATTCCCTTCAACGGGGTAGCCGTTTTCCATCCCGATAAATACGGCATGTTTGCCTTCCTTAACGATCTGGTAAATATCGTCATGCCGGCGTGCAAGCTCCAGCCGGTCGGGATAACGGTTAACGAGGGCGTCGATGGAATCGAGAATTTGATACGCTTTGTCTGTGGCAGTCCCGTCGGCTTCAGCATCCCTGGTACCCTGGCCTACAAATACACCAAAAAAAACACCGTCGAGCCCGCCCTGGTCAAGACGAGGCAGGTCGATCTTCGAGCCTGTAGTCACCGGATCGTGCCGTTCACCAAAGTTAAAGCCGGTGTTAAGCAATTCCAGGGGTGTATCGGTATGACTGTCAATAGTGATGATCTTAGTATGAAAGCGGGAAACCTGTTCCGGCGACAGGTTTTTATTGTTCTGGAGATGGCATGCGCCAAGCAACAATATGGCCGGAATAAACGTCAGGGGGTGCTTCATTTTTAAGATATTGCAGGGTGTTCGTTGTATAAATCGGTAACGGAAAAACGCTCAAGGAGGGATTCATCGTTAATTTCCTTCGACAGTGAAGAAATGGTATCTATGGGCACATCATAAAGGTCAAGTATCAGCAGGCCGTCGAGGGCGTTATTGAACTTGGGATCGATATTGAAACCAATGATTTTCCCGTTCTGTTTAAGGTATTTTTTGAGCAGAACCGGCATATTATAGTTTGATGTTTCCACATCCTTAATAAACTTATCGAATTTATTCAGGTCGTTCACCGTGTCCATAATGATCTCTGTATCGAGATCGCGGTATTCCTGAACCACGAATTTTTTTCGTGATTTAATCTGTCTGGCGAACCCATAATCATAATGGTTCAACATGACATACTTGATGATCATCCCCTTTGAAAAATCGGAAAAGCGGTTGCTGATGCTTACAGGGCCTATGAGGTAGCGGTATTCCGGATTCTTAATGAGAAAATAAAGAATACCTTTCCAGAGAAGGAAAAGTGGCAGGGGCTTTTTCTGGTATTCGGCTACAATGAATGACCGTCCGAGTTCGAGTGATTGTTCGAGTACGTTGTAGAACTTTTGATTGATACGGAAGAGGCTTTTGATATAGAAGCCCTTGATACCGTACTGGCCCATGATCTCCTTCCCTTTCCCCACGCGGTAGGCGCCAACGATCCGTTTCTCCTTGTTGTCCCATACAAACAGATGGTTGTAGTACAGGTCGAATTCATCGATATCGATACTCCTGTTGGTTCCTTCACCGATGAGCCTGAAGGTCATTTCTCTCAGTCTGCCGAGTTCATTCATGACAGCCGGAAGGCAGTAGGAAGGTGCACAGAACACCTGGAATTCACCGCTTTCGAAAAGCATATACCGTTCCCTGATCTGGTCAACTTCCTGTTCCAGGGTCTCACGATTCACGGGTGGGATGATAGCCTCCTCTTTACGGGAACGGGTAATCCCGGGCTTGAAGAACTTATGCACTTCGAGTGCAGAGCCCAGGGCATAGGTTTTAGCCCTCAGGAAACGACCATAGCGGTCGATATCGGAAAACCTTCCTTGTTCTCTCACGCTCACCGGGTTCCCGATCCTGACCTTTATGGTCTGTCGCTTCTTGTTAAACAATTCAGATGGCAGCCTTACCGTGCGCAAGGAAGGATGAATAAGGCCCAGCAGGTGAAAAAGCCGGCTGTTCGATCCGGTGAAATATACCGGGACAACTGGTACACCCGCTTTTTTGATCATCTTCAGAGCGGAGGTCTGCCATTTACGGTCGCTTATCCCCACCGTATGCATATTGTAACTGGATACTTCCCCGGCAGGGAAAATACCCAGGGAATTGCCTTCTTCCAGATGTTTGAGGGCATACTTGATACCCGTAACACTCGACCTGGCATCTTTCCGGTCTTCAAAGGGATTTACAGGCAGGATGAAGTCCTTTACCGGCTCGACACGCTGCATGAGAAAATTCGCCAGCACCTTGTAATCGGGTCGTACCATGGAGATGATCTTCACCATCAGCATGCCGTCGATGCCCCCGAAGGGATGGTTGGATATTGTAATGAAAGGGCCTGTGCGGGGTATACGGTTCAGTTCCTCCTCGCTTACTTCGTAGTTCAGCTTCAGCTCACTGATTAGGGTATCGATAAAATCAATTCCCTGTTTATGGGCTATTTCAGCGTACAGCTTATTGATCTTATTTATCCGCAACAGAAGCATTAACACCCTGGCGGCACTGGCTCCCCCGAATTTATTAAGCTTGGCTGCCTTAATGATGTCTTCCGTTTCAATCAGTTTCTTCATCAATATCCAGACAATTGGTGTCGGACCAAAGATAAATGAAAAAACAGGGAATTGGCGAAATGGTTATCGAAATATTGTTTGTGTTGGTTGATCGGAATGGCGCTGCAGGAGGAATAGAGATAACCAGTTATCGCATTATGCACAAAGCTTCAGTTAACATGGCCTGTGCCGGTAGGGTTTGGCCCGATACCGTATCATCATCCGGGGTGAAGGAAAGACCGGAAATAGTCTTTTAAAGAATCCAAATACTAATGATAGCAGCCATGCCCAGCGTAAAGATAACCACGCCGGCGACTTTGTTCATCCACCATATATTTTTAAGTCTGAACCTGTCCCGCCAGTAATCGACAAACGTACTGAGGAGAAACCACCATCCGGCCGAGCCGGCAGACACCCCGACAACCATGGTAAAAAGCCTGAGGAAGCTGACTGGTCCTGATGCTATATTAATACCGGCAAACATGGCGAGAAAGAAAAAGATACCCATGGGATTGGTGATGGTAAGGAAAAACACGGAAAAGAAGTCCTGCGACAGCTTATTCCTGTTCATCCGCTGAAGCCTCAGCTGCCGCACCGGGTTGGTATAGAAGATATGTCTCCCGAGGTAAATAATGATCAGTCCGCGAATAAGCTGAAAGTAGATATGCTGTTCTTTGACGAAAGAAATGACAAAGGTGACGCCGAAGCCGGCGATAAGGGCAAAGAAAGTATCGGCTGCCGTTGCGCCAAGGCCGGAGAAGAAACCCGATTTTCGTCCCTTGTTCAGTGTTCGCTGCACGCACAGGACGCCGATTGGTCCCAGGGGAATAGAGGCCATCAGTCCAATGATGATACCCTTCCAAAATATTTCGAGTTCAATGCCCATCAATAATTCGTAACGATTGTTTTCCGGCGTCTCCGTTTGTTCATCACTGCGGTACAACTTCCCGGAAAATAACACAAAATACAGTAAACACCGGGCTGAAACCAGCAGGCCCATCCTCTTAAAAATAAGCTACAACGTACTGATTCTGCACTGTATAATTCAGGTCGTACAAAGAAACTAATTCTAATTCATTTAAACTTCCTTTATATAACAATATTTAAAAACTATCGTTGAATAAGGCAAATTTCCATCTTATTTCACTTATTTTGTGCTTCAAATTCCTCACCGATGACTAGAAAACAGCAGTTACTTCTTTGCCTTTTTTCAGGACTTTTATTTGTTCCTGCCTGGTATACCTTTGGAAGTGGTCTTTTTCTCCTCGTGGCCTTCATTCCCTTATTGTTTGTGGAAGCCGACATGGTAAAAAGGAAAGTCCGGGGTTCGTCCTGGTTCTGGCTTCCTTTTTTCACCTTTGTTGTCTGGAACGTATTGGACACTTGGTGGATTAAAAACGCTTCTTTCCCGGGCATGTTGTTTGCCGTAGCTCTGAACGCTTTTTTCATGACCATACCTTTCTGGCTGTTCAGCCAGACCCACCGGCGACTGGGTGACGGCTTTGGCTATTTCTCACTGCTTTTCTACTGGATAGCTTTCGAATTCCTCTACCTTCACGGGGAAATATCGTGGACATGGCTTAACCTGGGCAACGGTTTCGCCCATAACATCAGGCTGATACAGTGGTATGAATACACCGGCACACTGGGCGGCACCGCCTGGGTCTTAATGGTGAACATGTTGCTCTTTAAGGTCGCCCGTTCGTATATAAGCAATCGAACTGTCCGGCCGGTCCTGTTCGAGACTGTTTTCGCCGCTGTCCTGATTCTCTTCCCTGCCACATGGTCGTACATCCGCTATACTAATTACACCGAAAAAGCACACCCGTATAATATTGCCATAATACAGCCCAACATCGATCCCTATATGAAATTCAACGATATCCCGCCCGAAAAACAAATGGATATCCTGCTAAACATTGCTGACTCGCTCGGCTCACCTGAAACCGATTATTTTGTAGCTCCGGAGACCTATATCAATGATAATGTTTGGGAAAGCGAAATCAGGTTCAACGAGAGTATAGAGCGGTTGGAAGATTTCGTTGCGCGTTATCCGCGGTCTAAATTCGTGATAGGTGCCACTACCTATCGTCTTTATCGCAGCGAGGCAGAAGCCACGAAGACGGCCAGGCCGTTCAGGGGTGAAAATTATTACGACAGTTTCAATTCAGCCATCCAGGTCGATACCTCCGGAAACATCCCCATCTATCACAAATCGCAGCTGGTGGTGGGCGTAGAAAAGATGCCTTACCCACAATATTTTCGTTTTCTTCAAAAAGTGATGCTCCGTCTTGGCGGCACCTTCAGAAGCCACGGAACGCAGAAATACCGCGATGCTTTCCCTTCACCTGTGGACAGTACCCGGGTGGGTCCGGTGATCTGTTACGAATCTATTTTTGGTGAATACGTTACCGACTATGTTTCGCATGCCGGTGCCAACCTCATATTCATAATCACCAACGACGGCTGGTGGGGTAACACCCCCGGATACATACAGCACAACAGTTTCGCTTCCCTCCGGGCCATCGAGACCAGGCGAAGCATTGCCCGTTCAGCCAACACAGGTATGTCATCATTCATCAACCAGAGAGGCGACATGCTTAAAACCCTGGGCTGGTGGAAACGCAGCGGCATGACCGACACCCTGAACGCCAATGACAAGATCACATTCTATGTCAAATACGGCGATTACCTGGGGCGGATAGCTGTCTTTACCGGGATTTTCATGCTGTTGTATACCCTTGTTAAAATTCTGATAAGAAAAACCTGATTAACGGGTAAAAAGAGCAAGCCCCTTAGCAACCACCATTTCCACATCATTATAATTCATTTATTATCACGTTTTTAATACCATCCCTAGCGACAGCTATCCTTTTTTTTTCGTAATTTATTTCCGTTCCGGGCAACCCCCGGAAAAATGAAGCGTCATTATAACTGAAAATTAAAATGCATTGAGCACATCCTACAGGGAAATACACAGGGATATCATAGAGCTCAGCAAGGCAGGTAACAGGAAGGCACAGTATGAATTGTACAGGTTGTATGTTCATGCGATGTTCAATATCTGCATGCGTATGCTCAACAACCGCCCGGAGGCGGAAGATGCCCTGCAAGATGCGTTCTCGGAGATCTTCAACAAACTTGACAGCTTCCGATACGAATCGGCCTTCGGTTCATGGACAAAACGAATTGTTGTCAACACCTGCATTAACCTGTTAAGGAAAAAGCATGTGGACCTGGTCTTCATGGAAGAAATTCAGGAGGAAGAAACAGCCGAAGACCCCGGTGACACCGAGACAGAACTGAAGGTGCAGCTGGTCATGAAAGCCCTGGAATCGCTTCCCGACGGGTACCGGATCATTTTCAGCCTTTACCTGCTCGAAGGGTACGACCACAGCGAAATCTCTCAAATACTGGGTATTTCGGAATCAACATCCAAGACCCAGTACATGAAAGCGAAACGCAAAATGAAGGAACTTTTAATACGTCAAGGATGAAAGACCGGCTCGAAGAATTTATCCGGCAAAACCGCACGGGGTTCGACGTTCATGATCCCGGCGATGCCATCTGGTCAAAGATTGATTTGCCCGGCAAAGAGAGGTCAGCCCGCCGGCAGGTCTTCAGGATCATCACCCGCATTGCAGCCGTGGTTGTCATCTTTGCGGCATCGTGGGCTCTGAACGACTATCTCGATTACCGGGATAAAATCAGTTCCGAAAAGCAAGCCGACCAGTTCTACCAGCTTGTTCCCGAGCTTAAGGAAACGGAAAATTATTACAATAACCTGGTCTCAATAAAGATGAACGAGCTGCAGCCGTGGTTCAACCGGGTGCCCGGCCTCGATCACGAGGTAAACGGAGACCTGGGCGAGCTCGACAGCGTGTATGCTTCGCTGAAGCAAGACCTGAGAGATAATATCGATAATGAGCAGGTCATTGAGGCCATGATACAGAACTACAGGATGAAACTTGAAATCCTGGAAGATCTGCTTAATGAATTAAATACCGAAAATAACACCGTTCAACATGAGACACAAGGTTCTGCTGTTTAACGCCCTTCTATTGATCGTGGCTGTTGGCCCGGCAAATCTTTCTGCCCAGACTTTCTCTGGCGACAAGCGGGTGGAGAAGACCTTTAAAGCCGCCCCCGGTGCTACCATTGAAGTGGATAATAAATATGGTAAAATCCATGTCATACCATGGCCGAAAGATTCGGTTAAGTTCATTGCCGAAGCTGCCATCAGCTCAAATAACCTTTCGCGCCTGCAGAAGATCAAGAGCAACATTCAGTTCCATTTCAGTTCTTCCGACTATTATATTACCGCCAGCACCGATTTTGGCAATACCGGCAACCAGATATTCGCCGAGCTAAAAAACATCTCCGACAATCTCATTACCGGCAAGAACAGTATTGCCATCAATTATACCATTTACTGTCCGGAGAAGATCAACCTGTCGCTGATCAATAAATTCGGTGATATCTACATGGATGATATTACCGGGCGGGTGAAGGTGAGCCTCTCGAACGGCGATATCAAAGTCAACAGTATCAAGGGCGAAGCACAGATCGAAATTAATTTCGGCACCGGCGTCATCAACAATCTTACCGAGGGCCGGCTGACTGCGGCCTACTCAGACCTGATGATCAGGAATGCCGGTAACCTGACGGTCAACTCCAAGTCATCGACCATTAACATCAACAAAGCCGTGCTCGTTAAAACCGATTCGCGACGCGACAAAATGTTCATCACCGATGTGGAACATCTCTACGGCTCCAGCGAATTTTCCCAGATCTGGGTCGACAACCTCCGCTGCGAAGCAACTCTCGATCTTAAGTTTGGGAATCTGACCGTCGATAAAATCCGGCAGGATTTTTGTAAAATCGATATAAGTTCTGAATATGCCGATATAAATCTTCGTATCGAGCAAGGGACTCACTACCACTCTGACCTTTATTATAAAGAAGATGCTTATGTCACCTTCCCGGGCAACGGGGATGAGACTACTGTAACCACTGAAGAAAGCTCGCCCGGGGA
>DASQZK010000355.1:0-3866 GCA_035638735.1 Bacteroidales bacterium | reverse complement strand
TACTTCCAAATTGAAAGTAGCCACCCCAGGATACCCCTAAATCTCCTGAAGGGGACTTCAGACCATGGTTTTTTTTGCGGCGTATAAAGAAATCGTGCAGTTCTTTACTTTTAATCTGGACGTTTATGAATCGAGAATTTTAGTTTTGAGACAGCCTCTTATCAGTTATCTGTTTACCCAAGCCTGCCATAAACCATCGTATACCTTTGGATCATTCTCTCGACTGAAGGAATAATATCGTCTTCCTCCATACGCCACGTCCAGTTGCCCTTTACAGTTGACGGTTTATTCATCCTGGCATGTTCACCAAGTCCCAGGTAGTCCTGCATAGGTATAATTACCGTGGTGCCAGGTGACATGAAAGCCAGGCGGATCAACTCCTGGTTACAGTTACGGCTGTTGATGCGTATTCCTGTATAATAACGCATCCGTTTTACCGACATCCTGTCCAGTTCGTGACGGTACCAGCCCCTCAGGGTGTTGTTATCGTGGGTCCCGGTATACACCATACTCTTTCGTTTATGGTTGTGGAGGGCATGGACCGAATGATCCATATCGTCCCCGAATGCGAACTGCAAGACATTCATGCCCGAAAGTTGGTATTTGTCCCGCAGGTCATAAACAGCCTGGTCAACATCGCCCAGGTCTTCGGCAATAAAGGGCATACCAGGGAACTCATCCCTGATCATGTCCAGGATATCCTCACCCGGACCATCCACCCATTCACCGTTTATGGCAGTTTTCTCCCCGGCAGGCACTTCCCAGAAGTTTGAAAAAGCCCTGAAATGATCTATCCTTACCTGATCAAACAGTTCCAGGTTCTTTGCCAGGCGCTGCTTCCACCATGTATATCCGTTATCCTTCATCAGGTCCCATCGGTATACCGGCATGTTCCATAATTGCCCTTCATCGTTGAAATAATCGGGTGGAACGCCGGCGCTCTTCAGGGGTTGCTTGTTGCTGTCGAGTTTAAATAGTTGTGGATTGGCCCATACATCGGCACTATCGAAGCTTACATAGAACGGAATATCGCCAATAATTTTAATACCCTTTTCATTGGCATAGGCTTTCAGATCACACCATTGTTGATAGAAAAGAAACTGTGCGAATTTTATTTCCTCCAGTTTAGCGGCATATCTTTCCCGATGAAGATCGAGTGCTGCCTGACTACGATCCCTGAGGTCACCGGGCCATTCAATCCATGGCTTGTCTTCCTGCAATTCCTTTAACTGAAGAAACAGGGCGAAATCATCAAGCCAGTATGCTTCGCGCCGGCAGAATTCGTTGAATTTTGCTTCCAGGACCGGCATTTCCGACTCTTTAAACCTGCCGAAGGCTTTTGAGACCATGAACCGTGCAAAGCCTTCCGTAAAAGCAAAATCAGCTACATCGTCATCGGCTTCAGGTCTGTATCCAATTTCGTCCAGGCTCACAAGACCAAGTTCCATGACGTTGTGGGGGTCGATAAAGAGGATGTTGCCGGCGAAGGCTGAAAGGCAGCTGTATGGTGAATACCCGCTGTTGGCATCAACAAAATTCAGGGGCAGGATCTGCCAGCGGGTTTGTCCGTTACGATGAAGAAAATCTACGAAGTCGTATGCATGCTTTCCCATATTGCCCGTTCCGAAGGGTCCGGGAAGGGAAGAAATATGAAGCAATATTCCGGCTGACCTGTCAGTGTTCATGCTAACCGACCTCAGAAAAGCTACAGGTGTTTCCTTTAAAAGATCATCGACCATGATAGACCGCTCACCCGGAAGTGAATGCCCTGTGAGCAGGTTCTCCCATTTATCGGGTGAGAGTTCAGGCAGTTCGATCCTTGTTGATCCCCAGTTCAGGTTCGAAAATGTAGTGGAGAGATCGGAATACAGGTCGGTGAACTGGACAGGGACGGCCACCAGGTACCATTTCCTGTGCTGGTAACGCATATAAGCTACCAGGTGGTCTTTGTATTTTCCTTTCACCTCGAGAGGGATATAGGAAGCATTCCTGAAATAATCCGGATCCCGGCTTCGCTCATTCAGGGTGAGCCATGTCAGCCATTGCTTAACATCGCCGTTCAGACGGTCATTCCACAGAAGGTTAAACCCTTCACCGGGCGTCTTTTTAAAAAGTGAAATAATACGGTCAAGATTTTTCTCAAGTCTGACGAAATCGACTGGCCGCCTGTTATCGGGATCAACAAAGCTGAAGTTCCAGGTTTCACTGCCACGGTACAGATCTGGTATCCCCGGGCAGGTATTTTTCAACAACACCTGGGCAAGCGAATAAATGAATCCCCTGTCAACAATAATCCGGAGAAATTCACGAAAGCTTATCATAAATGATGCGTCTTCCAGGAGTCCTTTGGTGAATTCAATGGTCGCTTCTTCGTACTTTTTGTCCGGTTCCGACCAGGACGTATTGTCTTTGGCTTCACGGATCGATTTCTTGATATAAGCTGTCAACCGGTCCTTGTATGCTTCATCATGGACGAGTTCTGCCGGATATGAACCGGCTATAGACTGGTAGATGAAATATTCATCGTTTAGAGTAGGCATATCCTGTTTCACCCCTCGCAGCTTTTTGGCGTATTCACGCCATTTAAAGACATACTGTTCCCATATTTCCGGGATATCGCTTATAATGGTGAGCCTTGCACGGCTGTCCTCTCCCCTCTTGGAGTCATGGGTAGAAGTGGCGTTTAGCGTTAAGGGTGATTCTCTGAGTCGTTCTGTCATCTCGCGATGAAACGTACGGGTTTTTATGCCAAAATAGTCGGGTGAATCACCCACTTCGTTATGGGCAATAAAATGTGCGTAACTATAAAAGGCCGTATCTTCAAGCCCTTTAGCCATCAGTGGGCCGGTATATTGCATGCACCTAAGGAAGAAATTCAGGCCGGTGTTCCGGCGTTCAGTATCTCTGCCGTCATAGAAGAAAACCTGGCTCAGTAACTTAATCTCCTTTTTAAGTTCCGGTTTATGGTCGGCCGCTTTTTTGAAAACCGATTCAATGAACAATGTTTCTTCGCTGTCGAAATGGTCAAAGTCGGGATAGATCTTATATACGGGGCATTGTATTAAAAATTCAGCAATAGCTTCCTTCATCTTAGTCCTGTCGGGAAGGGGTTCAGGCATACCGGGTAGTGATATCCACTGATGAACCAGATTATCGAGGTCTCCGGCCATCCTGTTAAAGATGATAAAATGTTTCTTTTCGTAAATCAGCTTGTCGAAATCGGGTCGGTCTTTATCCCACAGGTCATAAATATCGCTGAAATGCAATGCATTTTCCACATTAGTAAAAAGGTTGTTGAGTAATGTTGCAAAGTCGTAACCGGTATTTCCCTGGACGGGCCATCCAGATTTCAGTTTCTCGTTTTTCTCCAGTATCTTTTCCACAATAAGATACGCTCTTTCGCCTGTCAGTGCCCGCAATCGCCTGAGGTACTGTCCCGGGTCATAAAGTCCGTCAACATGATCGACGCGTAAGCCATCGACTATGTTTTCTTCTACGAGCCGGCGAATGAGTTTATGATATTCATCAAATACCGGCAGGTCTTCCATTTTCAGGCATATCAGGTCGTTAATAGTAAAGAACCGCCGGTAGTTAATTCTGGTTTCACTTTCCTTCCAGAATACGGGAAGGAAGATCTGCTCCCCGATAAGCCGGGCCAGTAATTCGCTGTCGCCATTCACCCTGCCCAGGGCATCATCCACCGTTTGTTTTACATCCTTATCATCGTGATAGAGTTGTACCAGGTGTTCTGCTCCGTCATTGTAAGAGGCAGCATCGAAATTCTCTTTCACCTTTTCAAGGTCCTGTCCGGCATTTGTTCCGGGTAAAAGGTTTAACAGAAGGTGCCACGACAGGTAACTCAACGG
>DASQZK010000354.1:0-4473 GCA_035638735.1 Bacteroidales bacterium | reverse complement strand
GTTTTCCCTTTGGCAAGGTTTAACTGGTTCACTGCATTTGTGCTAATCACAGAGATTATTACTCCCGCTGGTGTGCCGACGAATACCCTGCTGATAAGCCGGCCTCTTTCAATCTTTGTGATGTCACCTTTCATCCTGTTTTGTAAGCTTATGGAAAGATTATCACCAGTGCCGATTACAACCTCTGTCTCCTTAAACAGCACTTTCACAGGATTACCTTCCCGCAGCCATTCTGCTGTTTCAGGTGTTTCAATCACAATGGATTTCAGTTGCAATGCATCACCCACCCGGATCGTAATCAATGACAGGCTGCCACTAACATCAATTTCCTGGATATGTCCGTTAAGCTTATTCATTTACCGAATATCCGAAATTTTTCAGTATTTCTTTTGCTTTGGACGAAAAAAGAAAGTCGTAGAATTTCCGGGCATCAGGGTTGATCTGACGCCCGTGCTTTATCAATACTACGCCCTGTTTAATGGGTGTATAAGCCCGGGGATCAACCTCGGACCAACGGCCTTTTCCATTCATGGCCGGAGATAATACCACGGACATAGCCGTAAATCCGATTTCGGCCGAACGTGTTATAATGAACTGGTTGGTCTGGGCAATGCTTTCGCCGTATACCAGCTTATTGCTTACAGGTGCAAAGATATCAGCCTGTTCTAATGCCTGCATGGCAGCTACACCATAAGGGGCGGTCTTCGGATTCGCCAGTGCTACATGGATTACCGAAGGACTTGTCAGTGCAGACATCGAAGGGGTAATCGTGTCAGTCATCGTCCAGAGAACCAATTTGCCCAAGGCATAGGTTCGCGGAAGAGAATCAGCCAGCCCGGCACCGAACAACTCCATCGGGTACTTAACATCTGCCGATACAAACAGATCGTAAGGTGCCCCTTCTTTTATCTGTGCTGTCAGTTTACCCGACGAACTTAGTATTAAATGGCATTTTACACCGGTTTCAAGGGTAAATATTGCTACCAGCTCCTTCATGGCAAACTGCATATTCGCAGCTGTGGCAATCATTAATCCCTCCTCATCAGCCTGTCCTGGTTTACACGAACCAGCGGTTAAGATGATGATCATCAGGAAGATGAAAGATGTTAATCGATACCTCATATTCTGAGAGAAAACGTTTCATTTATAGGTGAACAGGACGAAAATCATGCTCAGCAGGTTGCAATGTGCCGGTGCATTTATATAACGTATTGCAATAGTACTATAATTGTGTGAGAAAGACGGTGGGCCGGACTGAGTTTTTTGACTCGGGAATCATTTACTTTCAATAGTTTGAGCTATATCCCCGGCACGTTGGTGTAGCTATAAAACCTGGGGACACAACCACGTATGCCTACAACAACTATCGATTTCAAGAGCGTACCTTTTTCCGGGTTAACCTGAATCGGACAGGTGTCAGGTAAGCCGGCAGTTATTTCTTCAAAAGCCTTTGTTGTTGAAGATGTGATGTTTATAACAGATCAGGGCACATCGAAGCAAGAAAGATCACCTCTGTTCTTTCTTGCTGTATATTATCCGCATGTTTTTGGGAAATGCCAGGCTGGCAGCTTCATGTATTATTTCCTGAAACCATTCGGGTTTTTGCGTCTTGCTTCAAAGAAGGCCTGCTTTCTCTTTTGCTTCTCTTTTTCAAATTCCTTCTTCTCATTAGCGTTCATGGGCTTTTCAGTCTGGGGAAAAGGATTATCGTCTACTGTCACAATTTTTTTATTGATCAGCTTTTCGATGTCTCTCATGAAGGTATTCTCTTCCGGTTCGCAGATAGAGATGGCCACACCTTCTTCGCCGGCCCGCCCCGATCGGCCTATGCGATGGACATAGGTTTCGGCAATGTTCGGGATATCAAAATTTATCACATATTTAAGCTTGTCGATATCAATGCCCCTGGCTGCAATATCGGTAGCCACCAGGACTCTTATGGCTCCGTTTTTAAACTGTGATAATGATTTTTGTCTTTGATTCTGGGCCTTATCACCATGGATAGCAGCGGTTGCGATCTTTCTTTTTTTAAGATCCCGGGCAATTTTATCGGCCCCGTGTTTTGTCCGCGAGAATAGGAGTACCTGGTCTATACTTTCATCTTTAAGGATGTGAAAAAGCAGGTCTTTCTTGGACGACTTATTGGTATAGTAGAGGTATTGCTGTATGGTTTCGGCTGTAGAGGAAACCGGGCTAACTTCAACTTTCTGCGGATTTCTCAGGATCTGGGCGGAGAGATTAACAATATTCGCGGGCATGGTTGCAGAGAAGAACAGCGACTGGCGTTTAGCCGGTAACAGGGCGATGATCTTCCTGATGTCGTTGATGAAACCCATATCGAGCATCCGGTCTGCTTCATCCAGAACGAAGTATTCAATGTCTTTATAGGAGATATACCCCTGGTTTGTCAGATCAAGCAACCTGCCGGGTGTTGCCACCAGGATATCGGTGCCGCGGCGAAGCGCCTCGGTCTGAGGTTTCTGGTTTACGCCGCCAAAAATGACGGTATTCCGTATTCCTGTATATTTCCCATAGGTGGTAAAGCTTTCACTGATCTGGATGGCCAGTTCACGCGTGGGGGTAATGATCAACGCCTTGATTTTGCGGGACCTGGGATTCCGGTTGCGATCGGTGTAAAGATGTTGCAAAATAGGAACGGCAAAAGCGGCTGTTTTACCTGTGCCGGTTTGGGCTGTGCCCAGTACATCATGTCTGTTTAGAATTAGTGGAATTGCTTTTTCCTGTATCGGTGTTGGCTCTGTGTATTGTTCTTCTCTAAGTGATTTTAAGATAGGTTCAATAATTTTAAGATCTTCAAATAACATTATAAATTAATTATATTCCCGGCAAAACACACCGGTAGTATCCTCATACGAGAGGTGTAAAACGGTTGCAAATGTACATAAAAATATAATACCAATTTGGAAATCATTTCTGTGTTGCGAATTAATTTCATGATCCGTAGGGGCGCACGGCCGTGCGTCCTTACAACGGCCGTGCGCCCTTACAACGAATCAGAATTTATTCCGGTTTAACAGCAAAAACCTGCAATTCAGCCATCGTAGCAGGATTGCCTTCACCGCGGACGAATTGTATTTTCACATAGCGGGCCTTAATTTGTTTAGCAGGCACCGATTCCCAGGCCTTCACGGCTGTTTTCGATCGGTCGGCATATACCTTCCAGCTCACGTTATCGTTGGAATAGAGTATCCGGTAAAGGTTGAAGTAATCGTAATAAACAAACTGGGGAACGATCTTTTCAATCTCATATTCCCTACCAAGGTCCACCGACAGGTAGCCGCGACCGATCCAGCGGGTGGCAAAGTTATCATCTACGGCAAATTCAGGATTGAATGATCCGGATACTCCACCACAGGCGACTTTCTTACCTTTTGCGATATTGACCAGGTTATTTGATTTTCCGGTAATGATTTTCGCGAAGTCAACACCTTTATTCGTAGGCGTTACCTTGCTTATCCATCCTTCACCGTCGAAATCCATCCTGTCGATACACACCTGCCGTTCACTGCAGGTAGGGTAGTGGTAGAAATCTTCACGGTGGTAGACGATGAAATATTCATCCTCGATATGAAATACGGAATTGTGACCGGGGCCGAAAATTTTTTTATCCGCATCTGAAGCCAGTATCGGGTTATTGGGAGCTTCTTCGTAAGGGCCCCATATATTTTTACTGCGCGCGTAGTTCACTTTGTAAATCTCGGCATCACATTTTCCGCCGGAATACATCAGGTAATACCAGCCATCGCGGTACAGCAGGAATGAGCCCTCGGTATAATCGAAAAATGAACCTTGCAGGCTGGTTTCTTTGATCACTTTCGTCATATACCCTTCCTTTTGCGGATCACTTTCAAATTCAACCAGCCGCGGCCTGGCATTTGGATCGGAGGAACAACCATAAACCATGCCGGTTGACGGATCCCTGAAAATTTGTAAATCAAAACCTTCATCCACCAGGCCGAATTTCTCAAACGGACCCGTAGGGGACTCACCGATATACAAGTGACATTTAAAGTCGAAGCCACTGGTATGGTAAAGGTAATATTTCCCATCTTCGCCTTTTATCATGGCAGGCGCCCAGAAAAGATGTTCGCCTGTTATTCCCAGACTTTTTACCTGCCAGTCGACCAGGTCGTCCGAAACCCATACCATCGGTTCCATATATTTCGAAACAGTCGTTGCATATATGTAATAGCGCCCGTCAAGCTCAACGAGTGACGGATCAGCAAAGAATCCCGGGAGGACGGGATTCCTGTTGCCCGGTGCAAAATAACTGTCTTCCTGAGCCTGGACCAAAAAACCGGTGGGGAGAAAGCATGAAACTGCAAGGAGAAAACTGAAAAGTCTGTTCATAATCTTGAAAGGTTGCGTTTATCCGTAAATACAATTATAAGAATTTTACAGCATTTTTTATAATAATTCCGTTCCGTAGGGGCGCACGGCCGTGCGCCCCTA
>DASQZK010000353.1:0-2879 GCA_035638735.1 Bacteroidales bacterium | reverse complement strand
ACCGTCCGGATCAGGGTTTCCGGATTGGGAGGTTGGGCCGGGTTCATCCTCATCCTCACCATCGTCCTCTTCTTCCTCATCAACCAGTCGTTCAATATCAGATTCGGGTCCCTCGTGACGGTAAACATACGACAGGACAATGCCTGTAATGGCACCCATCAGGTGGGATTCCCAGCTGATATGGTAATCGTATGGGAAGAGTCCCCAAACCATGCTGCCATAAAGGAAAATTACCAATAGCGATATGGCCAGCAGGTTCCTGTTGCGACGGATAATGCCTGAGGTAAAAAGGAAAGTTGCCAGGCCGTAAATAATTCCGCTGGCTCCTATATGATAGGCTTCCCGGCCAATGATCCATACCAGGGCCCCCGTGATAAAATAGATGAGGAAAAAAACGCGGTAAGCCACTTCCCTGTAAAAATAAAAAAGAGCCAGGCTCAAAAAGAACAGGGGTATTGAATTATCAAATAAGTGGGTGATGTTTGCATGAATAAGGGGTGCGGTTAGTATGCCAATGAGTCCTTTTAGTTTGAGGGGGTAAATACCAAGGGCAACAAAGTCGGTATCCAGGCCGAATTCAATGAATTTTATAAACCAGATAAGAAATAAAAAAAAGCCAGGGAAGACCAGGCTATGAATAAACCGCTTTTTTTCTTCCATTACAGGACCAGGTTTTCAGAGAATGCATGGTTTCAAAATCCGGGCCATTAAAAGTTTACGCCTGGGTTTCGGAATTATTCCGACAGCTTGTCAAACATGCAGGAACGGGCTACGTCCGGGGAAACTGCATGAACCGGATGTGACGCCAGCACCGGCGATATGCCAGGGCAGTTAGAATGAATTACGGAACTGGCCATTCTGACACCCGGCCGGTCTGAATCATTCAAATGTATGAAAGATGACGGTGATATAAAATTAATGAATTATTTGTAAGCTTTGCCCTGCGGGGTACTTTTAAATAAGGGACTTGAGGAAACGATGGCAACCAATGGGATACGTTGCCGTCGCTCATGGTGCTTAAATAAACGCTGCGTTATAAGGATTGCGATGGAAAGTCAGCCCTGAACGGGCCAAGGTTAAAAAGATCACGGGTTCAGGCAGTAGTGGTTGCCGTTGCCCGGATCTTAGTATGCATTATCCCGGGAGGAAGCAGAAAAGATGCTTCCGGAAGGTTTTAATCTTTGGGTCTGAGCTTACGTACCTGTGCTCCAGCCTGCCACATCTCAGAATTGTGGATCTCGTCAAGTTCGGCAGAAAGTTTCTTACGATAATCGTCCTGTCTGTTTGCTTCAATGGTAATCCTGGCTTCGTTACCGCTGGCTACGCTGTCGTAAAGTTTGTCGAAGACGGGTTTTACGGCATCGCGAAACCTGTTTTTCCAGTCAAGCGCACCTCTCTGTGCAGTGGTTGAGCAATTGGCATACATCCAGTCCATTCCGTTTTCACCAACCAGGGGGAGGAGACTTTGTGAGAGTTCTTCCACCGTTTCGTTAAAAGCTTCGGAGGGTGAATGACCTTTACTCCTGAGCAGGTTATACTGGGCTTCCATGATTCCGGCGAGTGCACCCATCAACACGCCACGTTCGCCGGTAAGGTCGCTGTATACTTCTTTTTCGAAGGTGGTTTCGAACAGGTAGCCGGAACCCACACCGATACCGAGGGCAATAACGCGGTCGAAAGCGCGGCCGGTGGCATCCTGGAAAATGGCATAGCTCGAATTCAGACCCTGCCCGGCAACAAAGAGCCGACGCAGTGAAGTTCCTGACCCTTTAGGGGCTACCAGGATGACATCAACACCTTCTGGCGGAACAATGCTGGTCTGGTCTTTATAGGTGATACCAAAACCATGCGAGAAATAAAGAGCTTTGCCTTTGGTGAGATGTTTCTTTACCGTGGGCCACAGCGCAATCTGGCCGGCATCAGACAGCAGGTACTGGATGATGGTCGCCTTTTCGCAGGCTTCTTCAATTTCAAAAAGGTTTTTACCTTCTACCCAACCGTCGCTAACGGCTTTGTCCCATGAAGAGGAATCTTTCCTCTGGCCAACGATGACATTGAAACCATTGTCTTTCAGGTTGAGTGACTGGCCCGGGCCCTGGACACCATAACCGATAACTGCAATTACTTCGTCTTTGAGCGTTTCACGGGCTTTTGAAAGAGGGAACTCCTCCCTTGTTACTACATTTTCTTCGACTCCGCCGAAATTAATTTTCGCCATTTTTTTCTTTTTTATTGGGTTATTGACAATACTTCTTTTTCAGAATGCCTGTTGGCCACTTCGAGATCCCTGAGATAACTGGTAATTTCCCTGATCTGCTTGGTTACGGCTACTCGTCCCGAACGGGCAAACTGGAGAACACCATAGGGGAGGAGCTTCTCGAACAACTCCTGTGTCTCGTGTTTATGACCCGCCTTTTCAATAATGATGTATTCCGGCTCCACGGTGAGAATGTGGGCATTATGCTTTCTTATTAAGTTCTCAACATCGTCACCGTTGGCAAAGGCTTTTGTCGGTACCTTGTAAAGGGCAATTTCCTGGTACACGATCTCACTTTCTTCAAAATAAAAGGCTTTGAGCACACCGATGATCTTCTCAATCTGTTTAACCACTTTCTTCACCAGGTCGAGTCTTGTGCGCACTACGATAGTAAACCTGTAGACGCCCTTGACTTCCGATTCGGAGGTGGTCAGGCTTTCAATATTGATTTTCCTCCGTGTGAACACGCCGGTGATTCGCTGAAGCAGACCGATCTTGTTTTCCGTAAATATTGATAATGTGAATTCCTGTTCCATGATTAATGTTGTTTTAGATTATTCCAGTCTCATTTCAGATACGGTACCGCCGGCGGGAACCATCGGGAAGATATTGCTTTCCTTTT
>DASQZK010000352.1:0-2331 GCA_035638735.1 Bacteroidales bacterium | reverse complement strand
AATACAACATTGTACGATTCGTCAGGCAATGGCATATTCTCTATATCACCCTGAATAAATTCAACATTGGTAAAACCCGTTTTCTTTTTATTGTCATTTGCTTTTGCAACCATCTCTTCCGTAAAATCGAGGCCCGTGATCTTTCCTTTTTCCCCGGCAAATGACCGGGCTACAAAACAGTCGTTGCCGGCCCCCGACCCAAGGTCGAGGACATGGTCTCCCGGTTGAATGCCTGCAAAATCTGTCGGTAAACCACATCCAAGACTAAAGTCAGCATCTTTGAGGTATCCTTCTTTGGCTTCATAACTCTCGTTGAAAACTGAATAGTTTATGGTGCTGTCATCTCCACAGCAGCATCCACAGTCTGAAGATTTGTCCTGTACGACGATGCCGGCATATTTGTCTTTAACGATTTTTTTAATGTCTTCTGCGTTTTTCATGATGCTACGATTAGTGGATTTCGCCCGCCTGATCTCTGCCTTTTGATGAAAGACCATCGGCAGGCCGGCTTTGTTGAAAATATTTTTTCTGAAACCAAAGCGCTACCGATACCAGACTGATAAGGACCGGTACTTCTACCAGGGGCCCGATGACGGCAGCGAACGCTTCTCCTGAGTTAATTCCGAATACCGCGACAGACACGGCAATGGCCAGTTCAAAGTTGTTACTTGCCGCTGTAAACGATATGGTTGCTGTTTTCGGATAATCGGCTCCTGCTTTCTTTCCCATAAGAAAAGAAAGGAAAAACATGATGGTAAAATAGAGTACCAACGGAATGGCAATGCGCACCACATCGAGCGGTATCCTGACAATGTAATCCCCTTTGAGCGAGAACATCACATAGATGGTAAATAACAGGGCTATAAGGGTCAGGGGACTTATCGCAGGTATGAATTTATCCTGGTACCACTGTCTGCTTTTCACCCTTAGCAATATGAACCGGGTCATAAATCCGGCTATGAAAGGAATCCCGAGATAAATAAATACACTCTTGGCGATGTCCACAATGGTGACATTTACTTCAAAAGCTTTCAGCCCAAGCCAGTCAGGAAGTATCGTAATAAATACCCAGGCATATAATGGAAAGAACAAAACCTGGAAGATTGAATTGAACGCCACCAGCCCGGCAGCATATTCGGTGTCACCTTTTGCTAGCTCATTCCACACAATAACCATCGCGATGCAACGCGCCAGTCCTATCATGATCAACCCGGCCATATACTCGGGGTAATTATGCAAAAACGCAATAGCCAGCAGGAACATCACCACCGGCCCCAGGATCCAGTTCTGGACCAGGGAAAGAAGGAGAATTTTACGGTCCCGGAATACGTCTTTCAGTTCTTCATATTTTACCTTGGCCAGTGGCGGATACATCATCACCATTAGCCCGATAGCAATAGGGACGTTCGTTGTACCATGGCTCAGGCTGTCCCAGAATGAAGCAATACCTGGGAAAAAGTAGCCGGAAAATACGCCCGTCAGCATGGCGGCAAAAATCCAGAGGGTGAGATAACGATCGAGAAAGGAAAGCCTGCGGTTACCTGATTTCATGGCCTGATTTTAACTGTTCAACATAAAATGCACGAAAGCGCTCTTCGATTTCATCCCTGACATGCCTGAAAACAGCCAGTATTTCTTCGTCGGAGCCTGTTGCTTTTGCCGGATCTTCAAAGCCGATATGAAGCTGCTGTTTTACGGGTCCTGTAAATACCGGGCAATTTTCCCGCGCATCGCCGCAAACCGTGATGACATAATCGAAAGTTTCGGCAAGATACCGGTTTACATTTTCCGGTTTGTTCCCGCTGATATCAATTCCCTTTTCAGCCATCACCATAACGGCTATGGGATGGACTTCCATTGACGGTTGTGTGCCTGCACTGTATACGTCGAGTGAACTGTCGAAACTTTTTAAGAGGCCTTCGGCCATCTGGCTGCGGCAGGAATTGCCTGTGCACAATATCAATAGTTTCATTATTTACAGTAGTTTAAAGGATCTTTACTCAATTCATTCATTAAATCCTCAGCCAGGACTTTCAACCGTTTAATACCTGCCGGATCGAGGCAATAATTTGTTTTTACCCCGTCAATCTTTCCTTGGATCAGTCCAGCCTTTTTAAGCTCGTTCAGATGCTGGTTTACGGTTGTCCTTCCCAGGGGCAGCTCATCGGAGATGTCACCGGTGATGCACGATTTCGATTCGGCAAGGTATTCTAATATGGCCAGCCTGGCAGGATGTGCCAGAGCTTTAAAGTAGGCCGCACACTCCTGCTGCCCGACGGAAAATAGTGCTGTTTTCGATTGTACCATGTTGATGTAATTTTGACGTAAATA
>DASQZK010000351.1:0-3516 GCA_035638735.1 Bacteroidales bacterium | reverse complement strand
CTGCCTGGTAATTTGGTCCGCTGCGGCGCTGGGAGCCTATCTGGATAACCTTTCCGGTATCCCTGGCGGCACTTAGACCGGTGATAGCATCATCCATGGTTTCGGCAAATGGTTTTTCACAATACACATCACAACCGGCGTTTACGGCTTCAGCCAGGAGGAGTGAATGCTGAAAGT
This sequence comes from Bacteroidales bacterium, assembly GCA_035638735.1. GTDB lineage: Bacteria > Bacteroidota > Bacteroidia > Bacteroidales > DASQZK01. Next base: position 3,339 of record DASQZK010000351.1, on the reverse strand, counting down.
CAGCCGTGCTGATGATTACCGCGTCAAGATTCTGTTCCCAGAGTTCGTCGGAATTTCTCAGAAGTTTGATTTTTCTGCCTGTGAGGTCCTTGATGGCGGCGGCCCCTTCTTCACGTCGCCGGCTCCATAAATCGGCGAGCGCCGTGAATTCAAAATTCATGTCATCGGCATATTTATGGAAAGCTTTTTTAAGCGAGCCGTTGAAACGGTCGGAAAAGCCAAGGATTCCGACGTGCACCCTGTCATTTGCGCCCAGGATACGGCCATAGCTTTTGGCGCTCATGCCAAGGCCTCCGATCATGATCCCCGCTGAAGCTGCAGACGTGTTTTTCAGAAATGTTCTTCGGTTTGTTTTCATTGTTGTTGGTTTAGTATTTATGATGTTGTTGTATGGGTCAGGCATCCGGCTATAACTGTTTCCTAATGGCAGCCAGGGCCACCGGGGCTTCAGCCTTTTGATCCTTCCATCTGCATTCGATTGACATCCGGCCATAATATTTTGCCTTTTTCAGGGCTTCGAAATAGGGCCTGAAATCTTCGCCTTTCACACCGGGAGCCATTCGGCCCTCTTTCTCAGCAATATGCGTATGGTACAGGAGGTCTCCATAGGTGATCAGGTTTTCAGGACTCTCGTCTTCTACCATCATGTGGTATATATCGGCGAGAAGACGGAAATTTGGATGGCTGATTATTTTTACGAGTTCTCCGCCTTCAGCCACCGAATTGATAAAATTGGTTTCCCTCGTATTCAGGGGCTCAAGGGAAATGACCACGTTATACCTGCCGGCAATGTCGGCCATTCTTTTTCCCAGCTCTGCGAATTGCTCTTCCGCCTTTTCTCTCGGAAAACCGCCCGGTATATTGCGGGATCTGCTGCTTCCGAACACAATGGTATTTACGCCTGCAATCTTTGCCCGGCGAAAAGCTGTCTCTGCGAATTTTAATATCTGGTCAGGAACAGCTTCAGGTCCGGTACATTTCATCTCACCCGGTAAAAATGAATTACAGGCTTCAACCGGAAGAACAGCATCCTCAGCCAGTTTGAGCTTTTCTTCAAACGCTTTTTCGTCCAGTTGAGGTACCAAAAAGCCCTGTACACCTTCCTCGATATACGAGAAACCGGCTTCTGCCAGGTAAGGACTGTTCGTTACAGAGGTACATACACCAATGTGTTCAAGGAATGGTTTTTTTTCAGGCCTGTTACCGAATGCCCCTTTGTACAGAAACATCCCGGCACCGGTGAGGACTGAATTTTTCAGGAACGTCCGGCGTGTTGTTGTCATGGCTGGCTGTTTTTGTGTCAGGTGAACGTTGCGTTTTGCTCTTTGAAATGAAACCGGGTTGTCGTGGTGAAATGCAGGTTATGTTCAAAGGATAAAAATAAGAAAATATCCCTCATCTGCAAACACCTGTTAATACCTGTCCGGGCAGTAATGCGTGTCATTTGTCGCAGGGACACGCGCATTGGTGGCGCGTCCCTGCGATAACTGACACGCCTTCCCGAACAAACACCACCAATGTTCATCCACGTAATTGATCTAATAATAACCCGTATTATTGCAGATTTTAAATCAGCTTGACTATTTTAGTGCTCCGGCAGTCACATGCCTTTTATACAATTTCACCTAAACAGTAATAAATGAAAACCTTCAATCTCCTGATCCTTTCCGTTCTTTTGACTTTGGCGGGATGTTCATTCCGTTTTCAGGGAAAAAGCGACGATCTTGATATTACTCACCTTTACTGTAACGGTGCTGAAAACCCCGTATGTGATTCCAATGGCCCATTGTTTGGGTGGACGATGGATGCGGCAGGGTTTAACCGTAAGCAATCGGCTTACCAAATACTGGTTGCTACATCAGCCGGTAATCTGAGCAATGATAAAGCCGATGCCTGGAACACTGGCAAAATAATCTCTGATCAGTCGCAATGGGTGAAATATTCGGGTAAGGCACTTATTCCTGGTAACCGGTATTTCTGGAAAGTAAAGGTCTGGGATGAACATGGCACGACTTCCGCATACAGTCAGCCGGCATGGTTTTTTGTTCCGGTAAAAGATAATTTCTGGCAGGCCCGGTGGATCAGTGATTCCGTTAAGGTTGAAGGAAAAGATCCGGGTACCGCGGAAGCACCCTTATTCAGAAAAAGTTTTTCGCTCGAAGACCTTCCCGCTAAAGCGGTATTGAGATATACCGGCGCGGGTTACATCGATATGTTTGCCAATGGCAAGCCAGTTTCCGACGCCGTTCTTCAACCTTCATTCACAAGGTATGACAAGCGGATGGAATATATCACCACCGATATAACCAACAGGCTTCAAAAAGGTGAAAATGTTCTGGCCTGCATGCCGGGAAATGGTTTTTATAATGTTGATACACGTTCGGCATGGAAGTTTAACCAGGCGCCCTGGCGTGACCGGCCTGCTGTGATTTGCCGGCTTGTAATGACCTGGCCGGACGGCCGGAAACAGGAAATAGTTACCGATGATAACTGGAAGACTGCCCCGGGACCTGTCGTTTTCAACCAGATCCGTAATGGCGAAACCTACAACGCAAGGCTGGCACAAGCCGGGTGGAATAAGCCCGGTTTCGACGATTCAAACTGGCGAAAAGCACATACGGTAGAGGGACCTTCAGGCACCATGTCACCACAGATCATCCCTCCCATGCGCAGGATAGGCTACCTTTCGGCAGTAAAAATAACCGAACCGGCCCCCGGCGTGTACGTATTCGATTATGGTCAAAACCTGGCCGGCTGGACAAAACTTTCGTTTTCCGGCAAGAGAGGACAGGAGATCGTGATCCGTCATGGTGAACGTATCGATTCCGCCGGCCGCCTCGATCAGAAAGAGCTGAGCCGTTTTGTCTTTACCGGTGAGACGCAAACCAGCCGCTACACCAGCAACGGTGATGGAAATGATGCCTGGGAACCAGGATTTGTATATTACGGTTTCCGCTATGCCGAAGTAACCGGATTGACACAGAAGCCGGACGAAGAAACACTGAAAGCGTGTATCGTGCATACCGATTTTGAACCCGCTGGTGAACTTCATACCGGTAGCGACATCATAAACCAGCTGCATGAGAACACCCTGTGGTCATACCTCGGTAACTTTCATAGTATACCCGAGGATTGTCCCCACCGTGAGAAAATGGGATGGACCGGCGACGGCCAGCTGGCTGCCGGGGCAGGGATGCTTAACTTTTACAGTTATAACGGTTACCGAAAATGGATGAATGATTTTACGGATGAACAAAAGGAAAACGGAAATCTTCCGGGGGTCATTCCAACCAGCGGCTGGGGGTATGACTATGGCAGGGATCCTGAAAAAAGACCTTA
>DASQZK010000350.1:0-3058 GCA_035638735.1 Bacteroidales bacterium | reverse complement strand
CGGGGCAGGTAACCTGTACCACACTACCACTAATCCCGCCGTGGCCACGGGTGACGGCATCGCCATGGTATACCGCGCTAAAGGGATTATCGATAACATGGAATTCCTTCAGTTTCATCCAACGTCGCTGTATAACCCCGGTGAGAAACCATCCTTCCTCATTACAGAGGCCATGCGCGGATTCGGTGGCATTCTCAAAGATCAGGACGGCAAGCCGTTTATGCAGAAATATGATGAGCGCGAGAGCCTGGCCCCGCGTGACATTGTTGCACGTGCTATCGACAATGAAATGAAGGTAAAGGGCCACGAATTTGTCTACCTCGATTGTACCCACCTCGACGGGAATGATCTAAAAAGTCATTTTCCGAATATTTATGAGAAATGCAAAAGCATTGGCGTCGACATCACAAAAGATATGATCCCGGTAGTTCCCGCCGCACATTACCTGTGCGGAGGTGTGGTGGTGAACATGGATGGACGAAGCTGGATCAACAGACTTTATGCTGTGGGTGAGACTTCTGCCACAGGTCTGCACGGCGCTAACCGTTTGGCTTCAAACTCCCTGCTCGAAGCCATCGTTTTTGCCGATAAAGCAGCCCGCCATTCCCTGGCCAATTTCAGGGATTATCACGTACCTGGCAAAATTCCTGAATGGAACGACAAGGGCACAACCCATACCGAGGAAATGATCCTGATTACTCAGAATCTGAAAGAAGTACAACAGATCATGACCAACTACGTAGGAATTGTGCGGTCCGAATTACGTCTTACCCGCGCTGCCGACAGGCTGGAGATTATTTTCAGGGAAACCGAAGACTTGTACCGCCGGTCAAAGTTGTCGCTTGAAATCTGTGAACTAAGAAATATTATTAATGTCGGCTACCTGGTCATTAAGATGGCACAGGCGCGCAAAGAAAGCAAAGGACTTCATTACCTGGCCGATCACCCGGCTAAAAGTACCGGGATAGGACAGGACTAATGATTCTTTGCAGATGGATCTTTATCCCGTATTGTCTCTTCAAATAGCTTATAAACCCGCTTATATTCATCGAGCCAGCTGGTCCATTCTTTGAACTTATGCGATTCCAACGGGTAAACAGCAAGTTCCCAGTTGTCTTTTCTGAGCTCTATCAACCGCTGGGTAAGTCTTACAATATCCTGGAAATGGACATTGTCGTCAATCATACCGTGACACATCAAAAGGTGTCCCTGTAGCCCGGATGCGAAATTTATGGGCGAACTGCGTTGGTAAGCCAATGAGTCGGTAAACGGTGTATTCAGGATGTTGGACGTGTAGCCATGATTATAATGTGCCCAGTCAGTTACAGAGCGCAATGCAGCGCCCGACTTAAATGTGCCGGGACGCGTAAACTGGGCCATCAGTGTCATAAAGCCACCGTACGAACCGCCATAAATACCAATGCGACCGGGATCGATGCCCAGTGATTTTACGAGGTAAGCAGCGCCGTCGACATTGTCAGCCAGGTCACGGCCTCCCATGTGCCTGTAAATAGCCGTCCGCCAATCGCGGCCGTAACCGGCACTCCCCCTGTAATCTATGTCAAGAACAGTATAACCGTTATCGGCTAGGAAATTATGAAACATGTATTCATGGTAGTAATCACTCCACCATTCATGTGCATTCTGCAGATAACCGGCACCATGGACAAAGATGACAGCGGCATTGTTACTGACCTTTTCTGCCGGCCGGTACAGCCTGGCTGGCACACTTACACCATCGGAAGCCGTGAAATGGATGAATTCCGGTACCCGCCATGAATAGGCTTTAAAGGCGGGAGTGGAAGAATTGGTTATCTGCTCTGCCTTTTCCGATGCGCCGTTCGGTTTGTAATAAAGTTCCCAGGGCTTGTTAGCATACGAATACCTTATAATCATGGTCTTCTCGTCGGGTGAAAGGCTGACCTCGTTATTGCCGGTCATGGTCGTTAATTTTGTTTGCCGGCCTCCTCTGGCGGGCATGCTGTAAAAGTTCCTGATCTCCGGGTTCTCTTCATTGGATGTGAAGTAAAACGTCTTCTTATCGCGCGAGAGAAAGGGATCATAGACCTCATAATCACCGCTGGTAAGCTGTTTCTTTCGGCCTGTTTTGGTGTCGAGAAGGTATAAATGAGAATAGCCGCTTTCTTCAGACTGAAAGTAAATGGTCCTGTTGTCGGGATACCATCCGAGCGTGCCATGGTTGGTAAGCTCGCCGATACCCGGCCCTTGTATCCAGGCTTCATCGTGCTGCCGGTTGAGTGACGCCAGCTCGCCCGTTTTCAGGTCGAGCAGGGTGATCCAACGATCTTTGTTGTCGGTCGACTGCACATTAATAAGGACATGGTTACCATCATCAGACCATACCGGACTGCCCAGATATACCGTCCTGGTTTCATCCTCCCGGGTTTCCCATGTTTGCGTCTCTTTGAAAACAGGAAAATCGTGGATGCCGGGAAGATGGCTGATATCTGCGTAATAAACAGAATCGGTATCGGGATTGTAAATGCCGGCTTTCATGGTTCCATACGGGTAGCCGACTTTTGCCCGGATGGTCTCTGTTTCTGTGAACCCCGATTCCGTAACATATTCCGGCATAACAACGTGTTTAGCTTTTTCTGAATATGTGAACGAGAGGAACAGAATATGTTTTTCGTCGCGGCTGATGGAAATAGTATATATTTTGGCCGATCCGGTGTATATTGTTTTTGGTTCCCTGACCGATGCTGAGTCGGACCGCTCTTTTTCGAGGTCCTTCTTTTCTTCCCTTAGCCTGAGGATATCGAAAAGCTCCATTTGCTCATTATGCAGCCATTCTTCCTGTTCACCGGCATAGGTTTTCTTTTCTGCCTTTTTTTCTCCCTTCCTGAAATCGGTCAGTACCCTTGTGTTTCCGCTCTCCATGTCATAGAGATACAGGTTCTGATCGTAGATGAAACTGATATGACTATGGCCGGGAATAAACCGGGGTGACGAAATCCCGGAGGGAAAATCGAGCAGGAGGGCTGGTTTTCCCCCGTTGGCATCCCTGAGAAAGAGGTCTCCGTTTTTGACATATACA
>DASQZK010000349.1:0-2066 GCA_035638735.1 Bacteroidales bacterium | reverse complement strand
CCGATAAGGCTTGGTGCCCATGTGCCTCGTTGAAGGCCAGCAAATCGTTAAGCCTGCAAAAACCTATGGCCTGCTTGTTATTGAAAATTTTAGCCAGCATTTCATCCCCCTCAACAAATACACCTTTCAAATTTTCGCGGTCTGTCTTGAGAAAAGCCGTCACATACGACATCACCTTGTCATCAGCCGGCAACAAGGGTAATAAATTAACTTCATTGTCATCGGATATAAAAATCCGATGATCAGTATCAGTACTGCCGCTGTAAACAGTCATAAAATCGGCTTCACTAAACCCGTTCTTTTGTAAAATGTCCAGGTACGGACTCCCGGCATTCGTGACAGGTACAATCACTTCCCGGCCCACAACCATCCGCCAGGCACCGGCCATCGTTGATCCGGCCATTTCACCGGATGTCATAAAGCCGAGCGTCCCGCCTTCGCCTTCAATGTTACCCGCAGCTTCGACAGATAACGTAACTTTTCCGCCCGGATTGGACTTGTTAAAATCAGCAATCCACGACGATACTATACCTTCCAGAGAAGAACTGCTCCATATTACATCCGGATCGCCCTGCGATGAAATGCCTTCATCCGGTGCAAAAGCACTGACCTGTATATTCGAGAATATCAGTAGTGCCATCATGCCAATCAATGTCTGTATAACTTTCATGTTTCCCAGGTTTAAAAATTATTTTGGTGTTAAATCAATCTCATGCAATGCGTATATGAGCTGACAAACCTGGTGCCATTCATATTTATATACCTGTATCACTGACGGTTACACTGATGGTTGAAATCGTGACTAAATTGAAAAGTGTTGTTTTTTACAACACTGCACATTAAGCGAGTCTTTTATCTACCTGATTGTCTGTCACTTTCACCCTGTGTTGTATTTTACATCAGCTGTTGTATTTTTCAACACTTCAGTACATAGAGCCTGGTCTGTCTTAATAGCAGCAACACGACCGTTGTGAAGACTTCATGGATGTATTAGGAGACTAAAATCAGGTGTAAATACACAATCAAACCCGTAAAAACCCCCATATTAAATCTTCCCGGAGTCTGTTTCTTAGCAACCTGAAAAACACAACCATCACTCATTCCTACACGATCGTCTGCAAATAATAAGTCTGCTTTATGAAAAAAACATGGATTCTTCTTGCGTTTACATGTCTCCTGTCAATCCCGGGAACCTATGCACAACAGAAACAGGAGAAAATTGGGATAAGCCTGTCGGGGTACGTGAAGAATGATTTCTTCTATGACAGCCGGCAAACCGTGAATGCCCGCGAAGGACACTTTCTTCTTTGGCCCGCACCCTTAATGCCCGATGCCAACGGCATTGACCTGAATGACCAGCCGACCCTGACCATGCTTGCCATTCAAACCCGTTTAACCACTAAAATTAAAGGGCCGGATGCTTTTGGAGCCAAAACATCGGGACTCATTGAAGGTGATTTTTTCGGGCAGGCCAATGCAAATATCAACCTGTTCAGACTCAGGCATGCCATGGTAAAATTTAAATGGGAGAATACAGAACTCATTACAGGACAATATTGGAACCCGCTATTTGTGGCTGGTTGCTTCCCGGCCACTATAGCTTTTAACACGGGTGTCCCCATAGCTTCATTTTCGCGCGATCCACAAATCAGGCTTACACATACAGTCGGCAAAGTCAGTTTCCTGATAGCTGCTCTTTCCCAGCGCGACTATCCCTCAAGGGGACCCGATCCGTCCGATAATGCGCTAACCCTTGTGAGTTCCGAATTTCTTAGAAATTCCACGGTGCCGGATATGCATTTACGGATCAGCTACAATAGCGGTAATGAAAACAATGGAGCAAACATACTGGCAGGTGCCGGTGTGGAATGGAAAAAAATTGTACCGCGACTCTATACTGTTATTGGGGACAAAAAATACAGGGTGAATGAATCCCTCAGCAGTTATACCGTCATCGTATATTCAAAAATAACATTACCTGCCATAACCATAAAGCTGCAGGGACGTTATGGTGAGAATATCGCCGATGTTCTCTCTGTAAGTGGCTTTGCGGTCAGGACCCCTGC
>DASQZK010000348.1:0-8258 GCA_035638735.1 Bacteroidales bacterium | reverse complement strand
TTTGTGAAGGGCACCTGGCCGGGCCATTATGACATCGGGAAGGATACCGATTACCTGCTGCAGATGGCTTTTGAAGGGCCGTCATTCGATTTCACTGTTTATACCGGGCAGGATATCGCCTCCATTGTAAAAAAACACAGTCTGAATGTAGGGCCGACCTTTCTGCCGCCGAAATGGGCTTTTTCAACATGGCGGTGGCGCGATAATCACAGTAACCTGAAGCAGTACTATGATGGCACACCGGTTTCGGCTCCGTATAACAGCCAGGTTGTTGAGGATATATTGATGATGAAAGCCCTCGACATCCCTTTCGGGGCATACTGGGTAGACCGGCCCTGGGCAAAAGGCGATTTCGGGTATGATGATTTTGAGTGGGACCCGGAACGTTTTCCTGAGGCTGAAAAAATGCTCACCTGGCTGAATAAAAAAGATATCCCGTTTATGCTGTGGATTGCCCCCTGGGTTAGCGGTGATATGAAGGACTACGCCGTTGAACATCATTATAACATGCCTCAGAAGTATGAGGAGGACCCTTCAAAAAATATTGCACTGCTCGATCTTACCAATCCGGAAGCAGTGGAATGGTGGCAATATAAGGGCCTGGCCAGGGTGCTGAAGCAAGGGGTGAGGGGCTTCAAGCTCGACCGTTCCGAGGAGATCGTTCCCGAATCGAGGGATATCTTAACCTACGACCAGACCACCACCCGTGAAATCAGGAATGAATATCCCGTTTTGTATATAAAGGCAGTGAATGAAATCTGCCAGGAAATTCATCCTGATGATTTTATGATATTTCCACGGGCCGGGTATACCCATAGTTCAAGATACGGAGGCTTCTGGGGCGGAGATATCGGATCGCCTCAGGAAGGATTACGAACAGCTATCATTGCGGCCCAGCGTAGTTCACTTATCGGATTTCCCATCTGGGGTTCTGATATCGGGGGATACTGGCAGGGAGCCCTCGACAGGGAAGTAACAGCCCGCTGGCTGGCCTTTGGTTGCTTTACGCCCCTCATGGAGGTAGGACCTACTGAAGACCGGGCTTTCTGGGATATGAAAAATGAACCTCATTATGATTCCGAATTGCTGGCTGTTTGGCGAACATACGCCATCATTCATACCAACCTGATGGATTACAGTTATAACGCTGCCAAAGAAGCACGCGAAACCGGTATGCCGCTAATTCGTCCATTGTTAATGGTCTACCCCGACCAAAAGGAAGCCTGGAACGACTGGCAAAGCTTCATGTATGGTCCCGACATCCTGGTATCGGCTATCTGGAAGAAGGGGACCTCTTCAAGGAATGTCTGGCTCCCGGCAGGCGAAGAATGGATCGACGCCTGGGATTCAACAAAAACATACCAGGGTGGACAAACCGTTGAAGTTCAGACCCCGATGTATAAAATCCCTGTCTTTATTCGCAAACGTACAGGCCTCAGCCTTGGAGATCTCAACGGCCTTTACAAGGCTTCCCTTGATAAGGTAAAAGAAAAACCAGATCTTAAAAAGGTCGAAAAGGCAGAAGGATTCTGATATTTTTCTGCCTTCCAGGGTTTTCACCAGCCAACAAATAAACCGGCAATTAGAGCAATTACAAGTAATACAACGAAGAGGAAAAATAAAAACCTCGCTATGGTTGCAGCCCCTGCCGCTATCCTTGTGAATCCGAATAGCGCAGCTACCAGGGCTATTACTAAAAATATGATGGCCCATTTAAGCATAATGTAACTTTTTAAGTGTTTTCTGAATACCCGGTGCAAGTGAGAAAATTATTCCGTTTATTGTGGATAATGCATAAGTATCAGGAAATAAATGTGTTAAAACAGTAAAGAATCGTTATTGACCAGTTTGTAATCGTGTAGGAATTCCCCTTTTATGAGGAATTTCACCTACATAGGGAAGCCTTCATCATATTTTAGGCCGCATAGAGAATAGACAAACTATGCAGAACCTGGCCCGGAAAGCTCACAGCCCATAATTCCTGGAAATTGCGTGTTTTATGTGTTGTTAATACGTTTATTTTCAGATCGATGATTTAAACATTCACTGTTATGATTTTGTTAATTTGTATGTTATGGAAGGTTACACACCGGCACTCCGGGGAAACAAATGTTATCCCTTTCTTTCATTTCTATGCAGAAACCACCTTTTGTAATGGATTGACTCATTACCGAACCAGTTTCGCCCCCGAAATATCACTAATAAAAAGACAATAAAGATGACATCGACATCACCGAACGGACACAATGCAGGATCTCATCCTAATCAGAATACAGACCGGTCTTATACGTCTGACCTGTACAGGGATATTATTGAGAATTCCGATATGCTCGTTACGGTAGTCGATAACAATGGCCGTTTTGCCTATGTTAATAAGCGTCTGGAAAATATGCTTGGTTACGATAAGGAGGAGTGCATCGGCATGTCGGCTTTTTCGATGGTTCATCCCTCCGACAGGCCACGCACAGAAGCTTCGTTCAGGAGGTGGGTGAGAGAAAAGCAAAAGAATATTTCTTTCGAAAACAGGCTGGTAAGCAAAACCGGACAAACATACGAATTATTATGGACCATTAGTATTCATTACGATGAACACAATGCCGTACGCCTTATCAGTTCATTTGCCCGCGATATTGGTGAACTGTGTGATACCCGGCGCCTGCTTCAGCATCACCTTCGTTTCGAAAAGTTAATCGTCGACATCTCACTCAGATTCATCAGCCAGTCGCAGAAGGATTTGAACCAGGTTATTACTTCTGCTCTTAAAACGATAGCCCGTTTTACAGGTGCCAGTATTGGATTCATTTACAGGTTAAGCCCGGGTCGCGACAAGCTATCCATGTCACATTACTGGTCATCGCTGGAAACTGGCGATGCTGGTACGTATTTTCCAGACCTTGAGGCTGATATGGTAAAAAGGTGGATGAACAGGCTCATGGAGCGCCAGGAAGTGAATGTTTTTTGCGTCGATGACCTCCCGGACAATGCTAAAATGGAGCGGGAAATTTGCCATACCCTTGGCATGAGTACTTTGATTGAAGTTCCCCTTAGCTATGGCGGCAGTACAGAGGGTTTTCTCGGCCTGGCATTTGACGAAAAACGGCACGACTGGGATCGTCATGATATTGCATTGCTTCATGTGGCCGGTTCACTTTTTATTGGTGCCATTGTGCAAAAACTGTCTGAAGAGGCCCTTGTAAAAAGTCGCGAACGCTACTTCTCTTTGTATCATGCCATATCCGAAGGACTGGCCCTGCACGAATATGTCTTTAACAAGGAGGGTGAGGTGACCGATTTTCGTATAACGGAAGTCAATCCGCAATATGAAGACAATACAGGTTTGAAAAAATCGCAGGTTGAAGGCAGGCTGGCCTCGCATCTTTTTGGCCATTCGCCATTTCTCGACAAATATGCCGAAGTTCACAGGACGGGTGAGCCGGTAACCTTCATCTCTTATTTTGAACCATTGAAGAAGTATTTCAGGATTTCAGCTTTTTCGATAGGGAAGGGAAAGTTTGCTACGGCATTCTCCGATATTACCACCGAGATGGAAAACCAGAAGCAGCTCGAGCAAGCCCTCAATGAGATCAGTTCATTAAAGGAACAACTCGAATCAGATAATCTTTACCTCAGGGAAGAAATTAATCTTGAGCATAACTTTGATGAAATTATCAGCACCTCTGAAGCCTTTCTAAAGATACTCTATCACGTGGAAGAAGTGGCTAAAACCGGGGCCAGTGTTTTGATACAAGGCGAGACGGGTACCGGCAAGGAATTGATAGCCAGGGCAATACACTCTGTTAGTTCGCGCAGTAAAAGGCCGATGGTAAAATTGAATTGTGCAGCTATTCCGGAAAGTCTCATCGAGAGTGAATTATTCGGACACGAAAAAGGGGCATTTACCGGGGCCATTGAACGGAAGGCCGGCCGTTTTGAACTGGCCAATGGCTCTACGCTTTTCCTTGATGAAGTGGCCGAATTACCTCTTCAGCTTCAACCCAAACTGCTTCGTGTTCTTCAGGATGGTGAGTTTGAGCGGATCGGCGGCGTTAAAACCCTGAAAGTGGATGTGAGAATCGTGGCAGCTACCAATCGCGAAATTGAAAAAGAAGTTGAACAGGGCCGTTTCCGGCAGGACCTTTACTACCGGCTCAATGTCTTTCCTATCCATATTCTGCCTCTCAGGAAAAGAAAAGAAGATATTCCCGTCCTCGTGAGGTATTTTACCGAAAAGTATTCACGTAAGATCAGTAAGGATATTACCGAAATTCCGTCATCGATAATCAAGACGTTTGAACAATATGACTGGCCTGGAAATGTACGTGAACTTGAAAACATTATTGAGCGTTCCGTTATTCTTTCCAGGGGAAACAAGCTGGAAATCGGTAACTGGTTCCCGGAGATCATACAACGCGAGAAGCAGAAGAGGTTTCCTTCTCTCAAAGAAGTTGAAAAGAACTACATCATTGATGTTCTGAACAATACCAACTGGAAAGTTAGTGGTAAATACGGCGCTGCCGGGATCCTGGGTCTGAATCCCACAACGCTTGAAGCCCGGATGAAAAAGCTCGGCATTCATCGCCGGATGAATTCCTGAAATACTGGAAATTCCCATTATATTGGGAGTAATTCCCGATTCTTTTCTCTCAGTTTACCTCATGGAAATTTTTTTATATCTCTTTAAATCAATCTTTTAAAGATCGGTTTAAGGCATGGGAATTTTTTGGTATATAAGTTGTTTATGTAGTGCGCGACGAAAAACAATCCAAATTATCAGGTAAAATGATTATTAGCGAAGACGTTTTAATCAGGGAAATCATCAACGAGAAACAGACAGCGCTGGTCCTGGTCAATTCGCGATGGAATGGAACGGCACAAATTGCCAGGTCCGGATTCGACGAATTGAAGAAAGAGTATGGCGATACGGTTCGTTTTAACAGGATAATGACGGAGGATCTTAAAATTCTCGGGAATATCCTGAATCTTGGATATTCACCGTCATGGCTTTTCTACTACCATGGTGAACTTAAAGAGGTCGTACACGGACTCAGACCAGTTGATGAAGTTAAAAAGCATCTGAATACGATGCTGAACGGGATGTAATAGTCCAACCACCTGTTTGTACTAAACGATTATTGAAGGGAGCTGAAACGATTTTATGGAGAAGAAAAACTGGAGATTAGGTAATCGCTGGATTGAAGAAAAGGAAATTATAGAGAAATATTACTCAGGCAAATCTTCCCCGCCGCAATTTAACTGTGGACTTAAGAAGGAGGACCGATGGGGCTGTATAACCGGGCAACTGTTTATTCCTGAAGAGTTGATGAAATTCAGGAAGATTTTTGAGAAGGCCCATGATGCCATTATCATACTCGACAAGGGACGGATTATTGATGCTAACCAGGGGGCACTCGACCTGTTCGGATTTGAATCAAAGCGAGATATTACCGGTCATACTCCGGCCGATCTGTCTCCGGAAATTCAACCCGTCGGGGAGTATTCGGGTAATTATGCAGATAAATGGCTCAAAGCTGCCAACAAAGGGCTATTCCAACATTTTTCCTGGCAGCACCAAAAAACAGATGGCAGTTTAATAGATACGGAGGTCTCGCTTAACCATATTAACTGGAATAGCCGGGTTCTGCTTATCGGTTTCATACGGAACAGAACCGAGAGTGTTAAAATTGAACGACAGATACAGGAGAGGCTGGGGTATTATAACATGATTATTGGTGCTCTTCCCGTCATGCTTTATACTGCTGACGTGGACCTGCCGTTCGGTCGCACATGGGCAAGTGATAAGATCATGACCATGAGTGGTTTTGAGAGGAGCAGGTTTGGGGACAGATCGTTCTGGTATTCCCGAATTCACCCCGTTGACCGCGACAATGTTAAACATATCTTTGAGGAATGTTCGGCTGAGAACATCATTATGATTGATTACCGCTGGCAGAAAGCTGATGGCGAATATGTTTGGTTTCGTGACTGGGCAGTCATTCACCACGACAAAAATGGTCAGGGGAAGGAAATACTCGGTATTCTGCAGGATGTTGACTATCAGAGAAAAAGCCAGGAAAACATAGAGAAGAATGAAGCCTTTCTCCAATATATCATTGATAATTTGCCGGCGATGGTATTCCTGAAAAAGGCCGACGATTTTTCATTTGTGCGGATCAACAAAAGTGGTGAAGAACTTATCGGAAAGTCGTATGCAGAAATTGTCGGAAGAAACGATACCGACCTGTTTCCGGGTATCCAGGCCGAACGTTATGTAAATACCGACCGGGAAGCTATCCGAAAGAATAAAGTTGTGGATATCGAGGCTGAAAAGATCATGACGCCCACCGGAGAAAGAGTTCTTCATACACGGAAAATCCCGCTTTTGGACAATGCCGGCCGGCCTGAATATCTTCTTGGCGTTTCCATCGATATTACCGAGAGACAGAAGATGACCAATGCATTGATGGAAAGCGAGGAGAAGTACCGGGCCTTATTCGAATCGTTGCCTGTTGGTATTGCCATCACAACTCTTGATGGGGGAATCCTTGCAGCAAATCAAACTGTATGCCGCATGTTTGGATACGACAGGAACGAATTGCAGGGACAGGATATGCAGATTATTTATGCGGAGCCGGATGCCAGGGTGAAGATGCTTTCCATTTTAGAACGGGAAGGGAAGGTTAGTAACTTCGAAACAATTTTCATGAGGAAGGAAGGATCGGCCATTCCGGTGAGCCTCAATGTCATTCCATACGCATTGTATGATGAAGGCGCTCTTTTAACGGTCATCAATGACATCTCTAACCAAAGAAAATCCGAGGAGAAGATCCGTCAATTATCCAGGTCGGTAGAACAGAGCCCGGCGGCTGTAATTATCATGGGTTTGCAGGGAACCATTGAATATGTGAATCCGCGATTCACTGAAATTACTGGCTACACGTCATCTGAAACCATGGGGAATGATCTTAATATGTTATACCCGGGTGGGTCTGCCATTAAGCAGTTCACCGGTTTGCTTGAGTGCTTGGAACAGCAAACATTCTGGAAAGGTACCCTTTCCAGTAAGCATAAAAACGGAGAAACCTTTTATGGTGAAATCTCATTATCACCACTCAAGGATAACCTCGGGAATGTAACCCACCATATTGCGGTGATGGAAGATATCACCCCTCGTATCAGGTCGGAACAAGACCTGAGGAAAGCCAAAGAAAAAGCTGAAGAGTCCGACCGCCTCAAAACAGCATTCCTCTCGAATATTTCTCATGAGGTACGGACTCCAATGAATGCGGTGGTAGGATTTAGCCAGCTACTGAAAGACACGTCTTTGTCACCGGAGAAAAGAGACTCGTTCATTAACATGATCGCTTCAAAGTCGGATGATCTGTTACGTATACTCGATGAGATCATCGATATTTCCATGATACAGTCGGGACAGGTCATGATCCGTTATGAGGAATTCTGGCTCGATGAACTGTTTGATGAACTGTTTGACAGGTTTGCCTGCCGGGTGAAGCCGGGTGTGGAACTGGTTAAAAGCTTGTCCGCTGCATCCATAAACCATGTCCTGAGTTCCGACAAGCGACGGGTCAAACAGATTATGGAAAGCCTGATCGACAATGCCATAAAGTATACCGACAGCGGGATGATTACCTTTGGTTTTAAATCCAATCCGGATGGTCGTTCGGTTGTTCTTTTCGTCAAAGATACAGGCATAGGTATTGACCCTTCCCGGCTCGATGTGATTTTTAAACCTTTCATGCAGGAAGATGTTAAAGATAGACAAGCCCGGGGCGGCAAGGGTGTCGGACTCACAATTTCGCAAAAGCTTACCGAGATACTCGGTGGTGAGATTAGGGTTCGTTCCCGGAAAGGCGCCGGCACCGAATTTTTTGTTGAGCTTCCGTTCATGCCAAAATTACACGACGAAGTGGTACTCGATTATGATCAAAATAAGAAGCGTAACGATACCTCCGGTCATGACTGGACAGGAAGAACCATTTTAATTGCTGAGGATGATTTAAGTAATTTCCGTTACCTTGAATTACTCCTGCAAAAGACCGGGGCGAAAATCATGCACTGTGATGATGGGCAGGAAGTGGTGGAAAAGATTCGCGGAGGCTCCCGGCCCGATGTCATACTGATGGATATCCGGATGCCCGTGATGAATGGTGTAGAGTCAACAAAGGTTCTACGTTCAGAAAAATATGGCGGGACAATTGTGGCCCTTACTGCCTATAATTCACCTGAAGAAAAAAGAACCT
>DASQZK010000347.1:0-2318 GCA_035638735.1 Bacteroidales bacterium | reverse complement strand
TCCCTGGTTTCGCCATGAACGATGAGTTTGGCGATCATGGAGTCGAAATAGGGCGTAATCAGTGAACCTTGCACCACCCCGGAATCGATTCGGATATTCTTACTTCTGGGATAGGATATCTTCTCGACAGAACCAAGGCTCGGCGAGAATCCTGCCTGGACATCTTCGGCGTTGATGCGGTATTCAATGGCCCATCCGTTAATTTTAACATCCTTTTGTTTCAGGGGAAGGACCTCATCCTGGGCCACCAGTATCTGCCATTCAATTAAGTCGAGACCTGTAACCATCTCGGTCACGGGGTGTTCGACCTGTATCCTGGTATTCATCTCCATGAAATAAAAATCGGATTTTTCATCGAGAAGGAACTCCACGGTTCCGGCACTATAGTAGTTTACCGATTTAGCAATGTTGATGGCTGCTTTTCCCATTCTCTCCCTGAGTTCGGGTGTAAGGGCAGCAGAAGGAGATTCTTCAAGAAGTTTCTGGTGTTTACGTTGAACCGAGCATTCCCGTTCTCCGAGATGGATTATGTTTCCATGTTTGTCGCCAAAGACCTGGAATTCGATATGACGGGGATTTCTGACATATTTTTCGATGAAAACGGAAGGATCGCCAAAGGCTTTTTCGGCTTCTGAGCTGGCCATCTTGAACATCTTCTGCACATCTTTCTCATACTCGACGATACGCATACCACGTCCACCGCCGCCAGATGCAGCCTTAAGGATAACCGGGAAGCCAATTTTTTTGGCCATCTTAAGGGCTTCTTCCGGTGTTTCAATATTGCCCTGGCTACCTTCCAGCAGGGGAACCTTATGTTCCCGGGCCAGTTGCTTAGCAATGGTCTTGTTGCCCATCCTGTAGATTGCATCTGAGGAAGGCCCGATAAAGACAAGACCTTCTTCTGCACAGCGGCTGGCAAAAACCGGGCTCTCGGCAAGAAAGCCATAGCCGGGGTGAATGGCATCAATGTTATGTTCCTTCGCTGCTTTAATGATATTTTCGATATCCAGGAACTCGGGTATATCTGCAAGTTGCTCGGTAAAATCTATGATATTATCGGCTTCACTCAAATAATAAGCGTATGGTTCTTTTGAGGTTTTGATAACCCAGGTCGAAATACCCATAATCTTAGCTGTCTGGATTACTCTGACAGCGATTTCTCCACGGTTTGCAATGAGTATGCTCTTAATTTTCATACGATTGATTTAAAGAGGAATATTTCCATGCTTCCTGGAGGGAACATTCACGTGTTTATTCTCTAAAGCGTCAAAAGCATTGATGAGTTTCTGGCGGGTGACTGCCGGATCGATGACCTCATCAATATACCCTTTTTCATCAGCAATATATGGATTGGCAATTTCATTTCTGTATTTAAGTGCCAGTTCTTTCTTGAGTTTATCCTGATCGTCCGATTCGGCAAGCTCGCGTTTATACAGGATGGCAACAGCCCCTTCAGGTCCCATTACGGCAATTTCGGCTGTAGGCCATGCAAAATTAAAATCACCACCAAGGTTTTTGCTGTTCATAACACAGTATGCCCCCCCGTAGGATTTACGGAGAATAACGGTTATCCTGGGAACCGTAGCATCGGCATAGGCGTAAAGCAGTTTGGCGCCATGTCTGATAATCCCGTTATGTTCCTGATCAAGTCCGGGGAGAAAACCGGGCACATCCTCAAGAGTGAGGATGGGGATATTGAAAGAATCACAAAATCGTATAAAGCGCGCAGCCTTCATGGAAGAATTAATATCGAGTGTTCCGGCAAGGACCTTTGGCTGATTAGCAACAATCCCGATGGTCTTACCTTCGAGGCGCCCGAAACCAACAATGATGTTCTGTGCGTAGTTTTCGGATATCTCAAAGAAACTGCCCTTATCCATGATCAGGTTTATCACATCCTTCACATCATAGGGCTTATTGGCATCATCGGGAACAATGTCCCTCAACTTCTCCTCAGCAGTCCTGGGCTGCTGTTCATCGTATTCGGTAAACGGTGGGTTTTCAAGATTGTTGGATGGCAGGTATGACAGGAGCTTCTTCACCCCAAAAAGGGTATTCTCCTCATCTTCATATATCATCTGAGCTACCCCGCTTTTCTTGGCATGAATCTCGGCCCCGCCAAGATCTTCGAAGCCAACATCTTCATTGAGGACTTCCTTCACAACATTCGGACCCGTTACAAACATATAACTGGTCTTGTTTGTCATGAAGACGAAATCGGTTATCGATGGCGAATAAACAGCTCCACCGGCAGCCGGACCCATGATCACCGATACCTGTGGGATGACCCCCGACGATTTTACGTTATTGTAAAAAAT
>DASQZK010000346.1:0-3828 GCA_035638735.1 Bacteroidales bacterium | reverse complement strand
GGCGCCATTCCTGAGAGCAAACCGGATATGCGAGTCGTGAAGGTAGTTGGGTGAACAGATGCTTACATAGTTAACCTGTGTCCCGTCACGACGTAATTTGTCGATATGCCTGTCGAAGCGTTCAAACTCGACAAAGAAATCGGCATCGGGAAAGAAACTGTCGATAAAACCGACACTGTCGAACCTGTCGAGGGCAGCCACCAGGTGGTTCCCTGTTTCCTTGATGGCTTTCAGATGCCTGATGGCAATGTATCCGGCTATTCCAATAATTGCAAAATTTTTCACGTCACTATTCTGTGTCATTATCTCAGATGATTTTTGTTACATAATTATCCTTAAGCCGATATTTTTCGCCGCTTTCAGGACATTCGGCCATTCCTTCACTGTTGAACGACAGCCGGTGTCCGTACGCACTCATCCACCCGTTCTGCCTGGCCGGGTTACCGATTACAAGGGCATAGTCCTTTACATCTTTGGTGACCACAGCTCCGGCCCCGATAAAGGCGTATTTCCCGATGGTATTTCCGCAAATGATGGTGGCATTGGCGCCTACAGAAGCACCTTCCTTAACGAGCGTGGTAAGATACTGATCTCTCCTGGCTACGGCACTGCGTGGATTGATGACATTGGTAAAAACCATGGAGGGACCCAGGAAAACATCATCCTCGCAGATAACGCCTGTATAAACGGAAACGTTATTCTGGATTTTTACATTATTTCCAAGCACTACCTGTGGAGATACGACAACGTTTTGTCCGAGGTTACAGTTATCCCCGATTTTGCATCCGGACATAACGTGTGTAAAGTGCCAGATCTTTGTTCCCCGGCCTATATCGCAGCCTTCATCAATAACCGCTGTTTCGTGAGCAAAAAAGTTGGTGTCGGACATAAACATCAATTTAAATAATCGAGGACGCAGGATGTGATATATTCAAGTTGTTCCTCATCAAGTTCAGTATGCATGGGTAGGGAAAGCACCTTGTTACAGAGGTCTTCCGTTACCGGGAAATCACCTTCGGCGTAGCCCAGGTCCTCATAAGCCTTCTGAACATGCAAGCCTACAGGGTAATAGACCATTGAAGGGACGTTTTTGTTTTTAAGGTGTTTCTGCAAGCCGTCCCTTTTCCCGTTTTCCACTTTCAGGGTATACTGGTGGAAGATATGTGTTGAATCAGGGTTTCGCATTGGCGTTACAAGGCCGGCTGTGTTGCCGAAAGCATTGTCGTAAAAAGAGGCTGCTTTTTGCCGGGCGAGGTTATAGTCATGAAGATGCTTCAGTTTTACCCGGAGGATAGCTGCCTGCAGGGTGTCGAGCCTGGAATTGACACCGACATAATCATAATAATAGCGTCGTTTCATGCCATGGTTCACCATGGCGGCCAGTTTCTCACCCAGCATAGCGTTGTTGGTGAAAACAGCCCCGCCGTCGCCAAATGCCCCGAGGTTTTTTGATGGGAAAAACGAGGTGCATCCAATGGTCCCCATGGTTCCGGCTTTATGACGAACGCCTGTGTCTCCGCTTCGGTATGTATAGTCGGCGCCTAGAGCCTGAGCCGTGTCTTCAATTACGTGAAGGTGGTGCTCACGGGCAAGATCCATAATGCTGTCCATATCGGCACATTGACCGAACAAATGAACCGGGACAATTGCTTTGGTGGCAGGCCCGATCTTCTTCCTGATCTCAACAGGGTCGATGTTAAATGTGCCGGGATCCACGTCGGCCAGCACCGGCTTTAAGCCCAGCAGCTTTATGACCTCAATGGTGGCAATAAAGGTAAAAGGCGTCGTTATTATTTCATCGCCGGGACTCAGATCCAGGGCCATCATGGCCACCTGCAGGGCATCGGTTCCGTTGCCACACGGGATCACGTGATTACAACCGAGAAAGCCGGCCAGCTCAGCCTGGAAAAGCTTTACCGCTGCCCCTTTGATAAAAGCCGATTCATCGATGACCTCCTGTATGGCCGCGTCTACCTCTGCTTTAATTTTCAGGTACTGACGCGACAAATCAACCATCCTGATATCCTGTTCATACATGTTTTTCAAATTTGACTACGAAGATAACCAATCTTAAAAACAATTTCTTCAACAGGACCTAATTAAATTCTGCACAACATGAACACCTCCCTGCAGGTGAAATAATTATAAGAATCAGACTGGCAAAGATCTGACAAGCTTCCGGAGGCCCTTTCATATCATTAGCGACGTCATTATCACTACCGGGACTTGGAAAACGAGCGCGACCGGAACCCGGTCCGGTCATTGGCACCAAAAATTATCACAGCGTTACGTTTATATAAGGCGCACGTTATCAACATTATACGCAGTTATTAATGTGTATTGCCCCGAATGGTTGGTAAAATTGTTTGGAGTGGATATTTATAGGGACTAATTTTGAATATATTTACAAAAAATCCATCAAATTGGCGATCAACGAATACATCAGGGATTTGCTGCTTTTTAATGAGAGGGTTATCTTCCCCGGTTTCGGGGCCCTCGAGATCAGGAGAAAGCCGGCAAAAATAAGCGGGGAAAAAATTGCGCCGCCGGAACCTGTCCTGGGTTTTGATCCGGAGTTGAAGCGCGATGACGGCTTACTTTCCGCAAAAGTTGCACAGGCCGAAGACATTAATCAGGACGAAGCTAAGGAGAGGGTTCTCGAGTTTGTGGACGCCATCATTTTCAACTTCAACAAAGGGGAACGCTTTCACATTGAAGGTGTGTGCACCATGTTCCAGGATGAAGACAACACGATACGGGTGGCCAAAGATCCTTCCCTGAATCTGGACTTTGATTCGTTTGGTTTAGACACACTGGAGATTGAACCTTTAACAGAGGAAGAGCCGGGCGACTTAGCACCTTCGGAAGAGCCGCTTTCCGGAAATGAATCTTCCGGTGACGAAGAAAGCCCCGGAGAACAGGTGGAAAAGCAGGATGAAGAGTCCCCGGAAGAAGGAATGGGCCGGACCGGAAGGGAGGCAGAAGAGGAGACGGAAGAAGAAGATGCCTGGGTTCCCGACGGAGCCGGAATACCTCCCCTGGATAACATTCCGGAGGAGTATGTCCGGGAAGGTCATGACGGCGGAGGCAAAAGCAACAAGAATACCATCTGGATCCTTTCCGGCGCCATCGTGGTTGTGTTGTCAGCCCTGGTTATTATGACGCTGAAAACAGATATGCTCGACGGAAGCTTTGACCTGGGCTCTATCTTCAAATCGTCTGACAGCACACTGCAGGTCGATGATGATTTTTCAGACCTGTCTGATGACGACTTTGAGTTCGACAGTATGGTGGATGAGCTCGAGAACGAGATCGACTCCTCCACATCCATTGAACATGCCATGGCTCCGCCGGCTGCTGAAGAAAAGGTTGCCGGAAGCACACCGGCCGGCTTCAATGAATATCATATTATCGCAGGGAGTTTCAGAGATAAGGAAAATGCCCTCGAACTGCAGCAAAAACTCACGATGGCAGGATACCAGAGCGTTATCCTGAAACGGGGCGACGGGTATTTCCGTGTTAGTGCCGCTGCCTTCAACGACAAGCAGACCGCCCTCAACACCCTGGATCGTTTCAGGAAAGCGAAAGGGATGGGCAGCGCCTGGGTTATGAGCCTGAAGTAAAATCTTATTTCACTGGGGCACCATTAGCTGCCGACGGGTCCGGGACGACAAAATGAAGCGATCCGTCACTGTTCTCCGACAGAAGAATCATGCCTTCAGACTCAATGCCTCTTATCTTCCGGGGAGCAAGATTCAACAGAATGCAAACCTTACGGCCCGCCAGTTTTTCGGGATCAAAGAATTCAGCTATCCCGGATACCACTGT
>DASQZK010000345.1:0-2942 GCA_035638735.1 Bacteroidales bacterium | reverse complement strand
TGTATTGCCAGCGATGATGTGATCATTACCTATTATGTCCTTCCACAGGTCGATTTTGCACCAGATCCCCAGAGTGGCTGTCCTCCGCTTACTGTTGATTTCATTAACGGATCGATAGGCGGTAATCCTTTTCGCTGGGACTTCGGTGACGGATCCGTTTCAGAGGAAACCAATCCAATGCATACATACACTGTTCCCGGAGAATATAACGTTACTCTTACTGGTGCAGGTCCGGATGGTATCATGATAACAAAGGATACGGTTGTGATTGTACGCGAACAACCCGATGCTGAGATGGAGGTTACGCCAAACCTGGTGTATATATCTAATCCCCCCGAGGATCTCGATAATCCCGTTCACTTCTTCACTCTCACGGAAAATGTGGATTCTGTGGTATGGGATTTCGGTGACGGTACATTTTCAAACGAGATGAATCCGCTTCACAGGTATGGGCAAACAGGTGTTTACGATATTAACCTGCAGGTGTTCACCGGATACCAGTGTTTTGATAACGAAGCCTTTCCCGATGCGGTGACTGCCGTACAGAAAGGAAGCATTAACTGCCCGAATGCATTTACGCCAAACGTCAATGGCCCCGCAGGTGGCGTGATAAATCCAAATGATTACAGCAATGACGTTTTCCATTGTTACGCACAGGGAATACTCGAATACCATCTTGCCATATATAATCGCTTGGGTATTCTTCTTTTCGAAAGCGATGATGTGAATGTTGGCTGGGATGGTTATTTTAAGGGTAAGCTTGCAGAGGAAGGGGTATATGTATATCACGTAAGCGGTAAATACAATAGCGGGGAAGAATTCAGTAAGATCGGAAGCGTTGTGTTACTGAACGAATAGCTTTAAGTATATGAAATTCATCAAGATATATATTTTGATATTAGGACTGTCCGGGTTGTTGATGAACCTGGGAGCACAGGATCCCCAGTTTTCTCAATTCTATTCGTCCCCGCTGTATATGGGCCCTTCCTTCGCCGGTTCCGGCAAAGGTGCCAGAATTATTACCAATTATCGCGACCAGTGGCCCAGGATTTCTGGCACATTCGTAACGTATGCCTTATCGGCCGATTATTACATAGAAAAATACAGGAGTGGTATCGGCTTGTTGGTATTGCGAGATGATGCCGGCAAGGGGTTGATGAATGTTACAAACCTCGGACTTAACTATTCCTTCAATGTCGATTTGAACCAAAAATGGCAATTCCGACCCGGACTCCAGGTTTATTATTACATGAAAAACATCGATTATAGTTCGCTCATGTTCGGGGACCAGATCCTTAGAGGGGGAAGTAATACCGGTTCATCGGTGGAGATGAGCCGTCTTCTGAATGCCGAACCTACCAGGCATGTCGATTTCACTACCTCAATGCTAGCCTATTCCGATTATATGTGGTTTGGTTTCACAGTCGATCATCTGATGTATTTTAGCCGGATTCTTGAAAAACAGGGTGATTACCTGCCTATGCGTCTGTCATTTTATGGCGGCGGCAAATACAATATTGCAGGTCGTACACGCAAACGTTATGAGGAAAGTATTACAGGAGCTTTCAATCTTATGTTTCAGGATAAATATAAATACCTTGACCTGGGTGCCTATTATACACATGAGCCACTGGTGTTTGGCCTTTGGTACAGGGGCTTGCCGGTTTTTCCGGATAATCCAAATCTCGGAGCAATTACACTATTGGGCGGGTTTAGAGTAAAAGCCCTCCAGTTAGGATATAGTTACGACTTTACTACGTCCAGCCTCATAACCAAAACAGGAGGGGCCCATGAGGTCTCATTCATTTATTCCTTTGCTCAACGCAGACATCACCACGTAAAACACAAAGCTGTACCCTGTCCGTCATTCTGACTTCTTCGCTTCCAGGAGACACTATTTTAAACATCTTTACCATACATCTATACAGTCCGGCTTATTCCTGCTTGCCAATGTAATCACCAAGATTTTCTACATATTCTTCAAATCGTCTTTTGCCGAGGGCCGTAATCCGGCAAATAGTCTGCGGGTAATTTTTTTTAAACCGTTTTTTCACAGTGATATATCCTTCCTCTTTCAGCTTTTTTATCTGTATGCTGAGATTCCCGGCTGTAGCTCCCGTTTTCTCCCTGATAAAAGTAAATTCGGCCATTTCAACATTCATTAATATGCTGACCACTGCGAGGCGTAACTGTGAATGAAGGACGGGATCAAGTGGTTTAAAGCTCTTCATGTTCAGCTTTTCTTTTAATAAGGTAACCCGGAATAAGGTAGCCTGAAATAACGGCCAGAGCCATTATAAGCGGTTCAAACATGATTCCTGTGTAATTGGACACAATGGCCATTACCCAAAAAATGACTCCCCCGGTAATGAGCGGCCGGAACCTGACGATAATACCGGATAAAAAAGTTGGCAAACCGGCTAACATAAGGATGAATGGAATTACATTTTGCATTTTCCCGCTCAATAGCACGAACAATGTAATGGCCGTGAACAGGAATGCCATCCAGGTCCACATGTATAAACGGTCGGCATACGTCCTGAACCTGGATTTGCGACCTTTGGTAAAACCGTAAATCAAAGAAACAAAAACACCGGGTATGGTGAGGAACCAGATATAATAGGGATGTTCCCAGGCCGAAAACCGGTAAAGGAAAAATTCAGCCAGGCTGCAGAAAACAATTAACCAACCCCAGAATAGCAGGTGAAAACTGCCTTGCCTTATGGTGGCTTTCGTCCGGCTTATCATCTCGGTAATGATTCTCATGCTCTCCTGGCCACTAAGATTATTTTCTCTTGTTTTCATAATAGAATACTTTTAGTTGATTAAACTATTTGTAAAAATAAAGTAGTTTAATATATAAACCTAAATTTTACCTGTTTATTTTCGTGTCAGTGAAATTTTTACACCTTGAAGAGACTTTTTTGTCAACATGCTTGACT
>DASQZK010000344.1:0-2826 GCA_035638735.1 Bacteroidales bacterium | reverse complement strand
ATTTGAATGTAACCACCTGATTTAAAGTCAAGTGTTTCACCCTCAGGTAATTTAACCACAAATTCTTTAATAAAGGTTGCCACATTATCGTTTGAAACCACTTCGCATTCCCATTTTTTGATACCCATTACTTCTTCGGGTACCTTGATGGACATATCATTACGTATTTTCACCTGGCATCCGAGTCGCCAGCTGTCCTGTTGTTCTTTCCGGGTGAAGAAGCCGGTTTCTGTCGGCAGGATACCTCCCCCGCCTTCTACCACCTGGCATTTACACATACCGCAGGTTCCGCCACCGCCACAGGCCGATGGCAGGAAGACACCCTGGTTCGACAGCGTGCTGAGGACTGTATTACCGGGTGAAACCTCAAATTCTTTATCATTTACCTTAAGGGTGACTTCACCCTGGGGACTCAGCTTAGTCCTGGCGTACAACAGTATCAGCACCAACAGGAGAATGATCCCCAGGAAAAATGCTATACTGATTAAAACTATCCCTAATTCTGATGTAAGAAGAATCATTTTCTTATCAATTCCTTATTAATACTAAAGTTTTATTCCCATAAAGCTCATAAAAGCTATACCCATCAATCCGGTAATAATAAAGGTGATACCCAGTCCGCGTAATGGAGCGGGGACGTTTGAATAGCGTATCTTTTCCCTGATGGCCGCAATCCCGATGATAGCCAGGAACCAGCCTACACCGGAACCAAGTCCGAAAGCCGTGGCTTCGGCAATGTTAGCATAATCTCTTTCCTGCATGAACAGCGAACCGCCAAGAATAGCGCAGTTAACAGCGATCAGGGGCAGGAAGATTCCGAGTGATGAATACAGTGCAGGACTGAATTTTTCGATAACCATTTCCACCAACTGTACCATAGAGGCGATCACCGCGATAAACATGATAAAACTGAGGAAGCTGAGATCCACATCGGCGAGTCCGGGACTCAGCCAGCTGAGGGCTCCGGCTTTAAGGACGTAGTTCTGCAACAGGTAATCTACCGGTACGGTAAACCCCAACACAAATACAACGGCAATCCCCAGGCCCGTAGATGTTTTTACCGTCTTCGACACTGCCAGGTATGAACACATACCAAGGAAGTATGCGAAGATCATATTATCGATAAAAACGCTCTTAACAAATATATTAACCAGGTTTTCCATTTCTATTCCGTTTTATTTGTCTTCAACAAGATTTTTATTCCGGCCTCTCTGGACCCAAATTATGATTCCGACGGTAACCAGTGCCATCGGCGGAAGGATCATCAGTCCGTTGTTTTGATATCCGGCGTCATACCATGCGTCGGGAATAATCTTCATTCCCCAGAATGTACCCGAGCCGAGAAGTTCCCTGAAGAAAGCCACGATGATGAGGATAAGCCCGTAACCAGCCGCGTTCCCGATGCCATCGAGGAATGACGGCCAGGGCTTGTTGCCCATGGCAAAGGCTTCCAGCCGGCCCATCAGGATACAGTTCGTAATGATCAGACCAACGAACACCGAGAGCTGACGACTCACTTCGTAAGCGTATGCCTTAAGAATCTCATCAACCACAATAACCATGGTGGCAATAACCACAAGCTGCACAATGATACGTATCCGCGGCGGTATTGAATTTCTGAGTAATGAAATGACAACATTGGAAACCGCGAGGACAACCATAACCGAAACGGCCATGACCACAGAGTTTTCCATCTTCACTGTTATGGCCAGTGCTGAACAAATACCCAGAACCTGCACGGTAATGGGGTTATTCTCACCCAAAGGCTCTGTAAGGAGCTTTATATTTTTCGCTGAAAATAAAGGTTCTCTGTCGCTCATATCTGACCTCCTTTTTTCATTTGATTTTTCAAATAGGTTACATAAGGCCCTATGCTGTCCATAAGCATGTTCTGAAGGCCTTTACTGGTAATGGTACCACCCGATACGGCGTCTACACCATGCGGATTGTCGGGTGAAGTGCCACCCTTGACAACTTCAATAGAAACGAAATCACCCGTTTCGTTGAAAAGTTTTTTGCCGCTAAACTCGGCCTGGAACCATTTTTCAGATATTTCAGCACCCAGTCCGGGCGTTTCTTCCTCGTTATCGAAAAGGGTACCGAAAATAGTATTATAATCGTCGTTCAGGGCAACATACCCCCAGATAGGCCCCCAGAGACCCTTACCCCGAACGGGAATGATGAATTTCTTCTGACCGTCGGGACCCGTAAAGATGAACAGCGGTAAACCGCGTTCTTCCACCGGCTGCTCAAATTCCGTCTTCAGATCTTTGGTAATCTCAAACGCATCGCGCCCTTCAGTAACTTCACCTTTCGAATTCAGGACGATACTGTTCGTGATATATTTCTTGAACTGACTTTCAACAAATGCAGTCTTGTTATCCGCTTCGTCAAGGCCATCGGTCATATTCACCGACTGGAGAATACCTTTCTTGATTTCAACTTCCACGTTTCGTTCCTGTAAAGGCTTGAGCTCTTCTGAAACAAAGGAAAGAAGCGCAGCGACGATAATCACCAGTGCTGAAGCGAAACTGAATATGTATAAATTACTAAACTTCTTCATTGTATTCTGTTTACGCTGTTACTTTTACTCTCTTTAATCGTTTTTTGATATTCGCTTCAATCACATAATGATCGATAAGCGGGGCAAACACATTCATCAGAAGAATGGCAAGCATAACCCCCTCCGGATAGGCCGGGTTAAGCACACGGATAAGGATAGCCAGGATACCGGTCAGAAAGCCGTATATCAACTTACCTTTGCTTGTCTGCGCCGCTGTAACCGGGTCGGTAGCCATAAATACGGCACCGAAAGCAAAGCCACCA
>DASQZK010000343.1:0-4184 GCA_035638735.1 Bacteroidales bacterium | reverse complement strand
GTTTTTTACCAACATTTCACATGAAATACGAACGCCTCTCACCCTGATACTCGGGCCGATGGAAGACATGAAAAAAAGCAGGGCGTTACCTTCAGAACTGAAGAATTCATTTGATATCATGCAACGGAACGGTCATAGAATGCTGCGGCTGGTTAACCAGCTACTGGATTTCAGGAAAATCCAGAATAAAAAAATGAGGCTTAGGATTACAGAGATGGATTACAGTCAGTTCGTGCGGAAACTATGTGAAAATTTCAGTTATTTTGCCCGGCAGAAAAAGATAAAATTCGAGACCGATCTGCCCGAAACGCCTTATTACATGTGGATAGATGCTGAAAAGGTCGATTCGATATTCTTTAATATCCTCTCAAATGCATTTAAATTCACTTCTCCGGGAAGAAAGGTTACCGTATCATGGGATGAGGGGGATACCTTTGTGGATGTTGTAATTTCTGACCAGGGCAAAGGAATTGCCAGGGAGAGGCTGCCCCTTATTTTTGAAAGATATATTTCGCATTCCGACGAATCGGATTATTTCACGGGTACAGGGATCGGACTCGCACTCTCCAACGAACTTGTCAAAATGCATTCGGGAACGATCCTGGTTGAAAGCCGGCCCGGTGAAGGCAGCATGTTCAGGGTCAGGTTACGCAAAGGAAATGAACATTTTGAACCGGAGGATTTTGTATCCGCTGGCTCCGGACCAATGGCCCATGATTTTGTCAGCCTTGAACCGCAAAAAATAGTGAACATGCCTGCAGATCCGGTCGCAAACAGCCGGATGCCCGTTATTATGCTGGTGGAAGATAACCTCGAGATTATCGAATACCTTAAGAATGCCCTTGGCGGGGATTATGTTATTCGTTATGCTGTGGACGGGATACAGGGATTAAAGACGATCAGGGAGACACAGCCTGACCTCGTGATTACCGATATCATGATGCCCGGGATGAACGGCGTGGAGATGACCGGGCGAATGAAAGAAGATTTCGAGGTCAGCCATATCCCCGTCATCATGCTCACCGCAAAATCGAATATGGAGGACCAGATAGGCGGTATTGAATCCGGCGCCGAGGCGTATGTCCTGAAACCCTTTAACTCGGAATATCTTCGGGCAGTCATATCCAATATTCTGAAACAACGCACATTGATCCTCAGGAAAATGTCGCACCTGAAGGAATTTTCACCGGGGAAGGTGAAAATTACAAACCGGGATGAAGAATTTCTCAACAGCATCCTGAATGCCATCGAAGAACAATATAATGATCCTGGATTTAATGTCGAACGACTGAGCCAGGTATCCAACCTCAGCAGGACCGTTTTCTATCACAAGATTAAAAGCCTCACGGGAATGTCACCCGTTGATTTTCTCAAACAGATGCGCCTGAAAATCGTGGCACGAATCCTTCTCGAAACCAACAACACAATTTCGGAAACAGCTTATGCGTGCGGATTTAATGATGAGAAATATTTCAGAAAATGTTTCCGTGATTTATTTGGCATGACTCCTGGTGAATACCGCAAAGGGAAAGAACCTGAGAAAATCTGATATGCTTCATGATATTCATCGTGGTTATTTGCTAACGGATGCCAGGCCGGTTCCATTTACCGGATCCTCTCGTCTGAATGTTTCGTACCAGGGTCTGACCGATTTTAATTTTATCAGCCCGTCGCCGGGCTTTATGTGCGTGAAATGTTTCAAATAATGGAATTTTTATCCATGGTCTGCGGATATCTTTATACCCGGTGACCGTGAAAAGAAATAGTGATTTATTGGCCTATTAATTCAGAAGCAAGATTTATTAAATTGTTCAGGCATGATATAGATACATTGGTCATAAAATATGACTAATTCGTCAAAAAATTATCGGAATTAAAATTTCATTGTATTAGAATTTTATGATGAGAAATTTCTAAAAAAAAGTATTGTATACAGCGGTCAATTAAGGTTTTTTTACGTGTTTCTATCATGAAAGTATTTATTGTTCTTTTAATAACAGAAAAAAGTGCAGTATATAATTATCAAAAGTCGAAAATATATTGATGGAAATATAATATATTCATTGTAGGATTTCGAGGAAATTAATATGAATAGATGCCATAATATATTTATTGGGTATACCACCCGTATTTTTTCGGATGCGCTTGAGGTGATGATAGAGTCATTCGGTGGTTTCCGGGTTATCTGGATGGCTCCGGTCGGCTCTTCCCTGGTGGAATCTTTGCAGAAGCTGAATGATCCGGGTATATTAATCCTGGAACTAAACTGTCCGGGGGACAAGGATACCGAATATATAAGAAATTTGAGTACTTCCTTTCCCCATCTGCAAATACTGTTGCTTTCCTACCGTTTCCCAAAACGTTTCAACGGGAATATTCTTGATACCGGGATAGACGGTTATGTTTTAAAATCATGTACCAGACAGGATATTTATTCGGCGTTAACAAGACTGGTGCAGGGCGAAAGCTTTTTTTGTACCGGAGTAGCCAAAGAAATTCTCGACCGGAGAAAAGCGGATGTTGATGAGGACAAGTATCAGCTCACCCCCAGGGAGAAGGAAATACTGACACTGCTAGTAAGCGGAGAAACGAATCAGGTCATTGCTACACACCTGGGACTGAGTGAAAATACCATAAAAACCCACCGGAGGAACATCCAGAATAAATTCGGGGTTACTAATCTGCTTGGAATGATCCGGTACGCCTGCCGGACCAGACTCCTGGATTTCGGAAATGATACTTTTTGCCTGTCCTGTCCTTACTGCGTTGAATACCGTTGCTGATATAACCTTGGCGCCCTTCTAAGGGACAGGAAGGTATTTGGACAACTCTCCAATATCTGTTCGGCGTTCCGGCATCCAAATTATTGTTAATGTTGCCGGAATGTAAAGACCGTGAAGTAATGCATGGTCTGTCCTTAATTTCCCGGAAATGCCTTACTTTTTACAACTCCGACCCTGGTAGGCCCGACAAAAGTCTTATTTTTTTACCAATTGATCTTAATTGTGCACAAACGGTCATTTTGGATTGGCCATTTATATCAAGTAATCCCCGGCTCTACTATTTTAGGATTTCTTTAAACTTTTACGGTATTTAATCGCATCTGTAAGAATACTATTTTTGTAATAGTAGCATCTATTCTGCCAAGGCCGGGCCAATAATTTGAGAATGTTATTTAACCCAAAACGAAAACAACCATGAGACTAAAACATTTTTGCCTTATTGTTTGCCTTCTTTTCATTACGGGAATTTTCACCCAGTGTGAAAAGTATGGGAATCCTGCTAATTCTACTCGTGTTGATGAAGACTCCGATCGCCCGGATTGGGCAGGCGGAAATACGGAAGCTAATGATCATATAAAGGGTAATGATGATTCCGGAACCACACGTGGGGGCGATTATGGCGATTTGTATGCATTATTGCGTGATTTGAACGGCGTGCCTGAAATGCGATTAATAGGGGAAGAGTACTATGTTCAACCTGTAAATACGGATGGTATTCCCCTTGATCTGGATGCAGAAGGCGAACTGGTCGATCCGACACAAGCCGTCGAAGTGGACTTCGGCCGCCTTAATATCGTAAGGTCTCCACAGTCTGTACTTGATCAGGCTTTCGAAGAAGCCATGAAGGTGCTGACAGCTCCGGATGCTGTTATTACACTTGATTTTTGTGGCCGTTTAACCTCTACCTACACTAATCCGGCTACGTCCGAGGTAATAACTAAAACCATTGACTCACCCAGGGAAAACATGGCCATATACCAGTATATTATGACCTATATGTTTGTTTCCACGGCCGATTTTACCAACAGGCTTGCTTTCCTGGGAGAAGACCCCTACAATTTTGATCCCCTGCTGGTTGCTGCTTCATGTTTTGCCGCCGGATCGGACAAGACCGGCACAGTAGACATTGATGAGGTTGTTTACATTAACGGTTTTATTGGTTGCGTCGGATTAAACCCTATTGAGAATAAATTTGAGTACGATTTTAACCAGGATGTGAAGAACTACTTCAATTTCGGAGATTGTTACGGCGATGACTCCTACATGTTCAGGTATAACAGGCCGGACGTTTATGCCGACAGGTATCTCCAGTTCCTGCTCTGGGATAATAATTATTATCCTGTCAATGAAAACGGCGAATCGGAGGGGCCGATATTCTCGGTGCTGGATATTATGGAAGGC